>CAZNLT010000004.1:0-28405 GCA_964573705.1 uncultured Desulfobacterales bacterium | reverse complement strand
ACCACCGATCCCGAAGCGCTCTCCCGGATCGGGTTTCAGGGAAAGATCGCCGCCGCCCCCTCCTCCCTGTCCGTGTCGGACGGAACCCTTCAACTGGACCGGTCCACCCTCACTTTTTCCGCCTCGGTCAGTAATCCGAAGTCCCCGGATATTCGATTCGACACCCGGCTGGATGCCATCGACCTGGACCGCTACCTTCCCCCGCCTTCCGATTCACCGGCAGAGCCCGAATCACCGAAAAAAGAACCGCCCGGCGAACCCTCGGCGGTCGATCTGGAACCTCTGCGAAAACTGCGGGTAAACGGTGAAGCCCGCATCGGACGACTCAAGGCGGCCGGCGCCGAAATCCAGGATATGCGGTTGAAAATTTTCGGAGAAAATGGCATTTTCCGACTGGACCCCTTGACCTTAAATTTGTATAGAGGGAATATAACCGCCCAGGGCGGTGCCGACCTGGGCCGGGAGGTGCCTGCGAGCCGATTGGATCTGAAGGTGGAAGGGGTTCAGGTGGGCTCACTTGTTCGAGACGTCATGAACCAGGACCTGATGGAAGGCGCCACCCGGGCCGAGCTGTCCTTGAGTATGGAGGGGACGGATCCGGATCGGATCAAACAAACCCTGGACGGCCAGGGGCTTTTTGTGTTTAAAGACGGCGCCATCAAAGGGGTTGATTTAACCGCCATGGTGCGCAATGTGGACACGGCCTTTACCCTTCTGGGGCTCAAGAAAGGCGGAAACACGCCCGCTTCGAAACCCGGGACCTCTCAAGCCCGGACCGATTTTTCGGAGTTGACCCTGGGGTTCGAGATCACGGACGGCCTGGTGAAGATCCCCGAAGCCGCATTGATTTCACCTTTTCTCCGGGCCACCGTGTCCGGCCGGGCGGATCTGGTGGAAGAAGAGCTCGACCTGCGGATCACCCCAAAGTTCGTGGCCACCGCCAAAGGCCAGGGAGATACCGAAAAACGGACCGGGTATATGGTGCCGGTGGTGGTCGGGGGCTCCTTTTCATCCCCGACATTCCGGCCGGATGTCAAAGCCATGATCCAAATGGTGCCGAAAGAGACCGTCACCGAAATCCTCAAAGATCCTGAAAAGGGGTTGGATGAGCTGGTCAAGCAGAAAAAGGAGGAATTCAAAGACTTCCTGAATCTCAATCCGGAGAAAAAAGAAACGGCGCCGGCGGACCCATCCCGGGAAACCGGTCAACCGAAACAGAAGGAGAAGGAGAAACCCAAATCCACCCGGGAGCAGGTGGACGACTTTCTGAAAAACCGGCCCTTCGGAAACTGAACCCAAACGGTCGGGCCGCGAATTTGCGCTTCGGTGGGAAATTCGACCCCCGGCCGCAGGGATTCGGCTTTTTTTGAGAATGAAGAATACCGTTTAACCGAATACCTTTGGTGATGGACGCGACGGAAGGAGGTGATGTGCTGTAGTCAGTTGAAGTTTTTGTATTTCTTTGGAGGAGAATACTATTAAATTGTTTTAAGGAGGAACCAAAGATGAAAAAAATTATTATGTTCGGACTGTGTGCCGCATTGTGTCTGTGCCTCGGCACACCTTCATTTGCGGTGGACCTGCAACCGCAGGATGCCGGTGACGTGCCGACCACCTTCGCTGTCGTCAAAGACGGAACCCTGGTCTATTCCAAGAGCCCGACCGCTTACAGCCCCGCGGAAATCAACAACATCATGGAGGCCTACGGGTATGAGCTGTCCCCGAATGCCGTCTCCGATGATCTTCCCACCGGGTTTGCAAAAGCATCCGACGGCGGGGTCGTCTTCGGAAAAAGCCCCACCGCTTACAGCGCCGGAGACCTCCATGCAATCTTGAATGCTTATGGATTGACCCTTTCTCCCGAAGCGGCGGAAGCCATGACCGGCACCCAATTCGCCACCGTCAAGAACGGAGAAATTGTTTTCGGAAAAAGCCCTACCGCCTACAGCGGCGCGACGCTGGCTTCCATCCTCTCCGCTTACAGCGGGCCAACCACCGCTGTGGTTGAAGAAGAAGTCGTGGTCGTGGAAAAAGACAGCGACGGCGACGGGGTCATCGATCGGCTGGACCGCTGCCCGAACACCCCCATGGGGGTGGAAGTGGATGAGTTCGGCTGCCCGATTGAGGAGGATGCCGCTCCGGCTCCGGCCCCCAGGGATACCGATCAAGACGGCGTGCCGGATGCCAGCGATATCTGCCCGGGCACCCCGGCCGGCGCCGTAATCGATGAAAGAGGCTGTTGGGTACTGAACCAGGATTACCTCTTCGACTTCGACAAGGCTGTGGTCAAACCGCAGTATTACTCGATGCTGGACGACGTGATCGAGGTGATGGCAGCCAACCCGGGTCTGCGGGTGGAGATTCAGGGGCATACCGACAGCATCGGCGCCCATGCCTACAATATGGATCTTTCCCAGCGGCGGGCCAATGCGGTCCAAAACTATCTGGTCAACCAGGGCGGCATCGCCTCCTCGCGATTAACCACGGTGGGATACGGTGAAACCCGGCCCATCGCCACCAACGCCACCAAGGAAGGCCGTGCCAAAAACCGGCGGGTGGAGTTGAACCCCATCTGGTAATTCGCAGGCGATTTTTACCTTGAATCCGTATACCTCCTCAAGATGCCGGAGCGATTTTCCGGCATTGCGAGGAGGTATTCAATAAGGAGGCTTCCATATGAGGAATGCCTGTCTCAGAATAGTGACGGCGGTCGCCCTGTCTGCGGCCCTCTGCTTGATCGGATGCGCCACCCACCGACACCAGCCCGCTTTCACCCCCCAGGATTTGACCCCCCAGCTTCGATCCGGCCAGTATACCCAGGAGACGGACAACTATATCATCCTGCTGGACGCTTCGGGTTCCATGGGGGATACCTATGCGGAAAACCAGAAGATCTATCTGGCCAAGGAGGTCGTCCGAAGGATTCATCAGACGATCCCGGATATTCCGCTCAAAGGAGCGCTTCGCACCTTCGGCAATGCCGATTCGCCCTTCGCGTTCCAGTCCGATCTGATGTACGGATTTTCCGGGGAGAATGCCGACAATAATTTCGAATCGGTTCTGTACAGCGTGGAGGCCGGCGGGAAAAGCCCGCTGGGGCTCGCCCTCACCGAGTCGAGGGCGGATCTGAGGCCCTTGAGCGGAAAGACCGCCGTGATCATCATCACTGATGGGATTCTGGCCGATGATCCGGTTCCCCCGGCTCGGGAACTGAAAGCGGAATTCGGCGATTCGGTCTGCATCTTCACCGTATTCGTGGGGGACCACCGCACCGGAAGAAAGATCATGGAGGAGGTGACCGATATCGGAGAGTGCGGCTTCATGGTGGACGCGGAAGCCATCTATCCGCCCGAAGGCGCCGCCGCGTTTGTGAAAGAGGTATTCCTGACCGACCTCACCGCCCGGGAGGAAGACAGCGACGGAGACGGGGTCCCCGATCACCGGGATCAGTGTCCCGGCACCACCCCGAGAGGAACCCCGGTGGACGCCGAGGGGTGTGCCCTTTCCTCCGAAGAACCCGAAGCGGAGGGGGTTTCCGTCTATGTGGTCCGGGATCGGGACGGGGACGGGGTTGCGGATGATATGGACGACTGCCCGCGCACCCCCAGGGGCGCAGAGGTGAATACCCGCGGGTGCTGGATCATCCAGCACATCCGCTTCGATTTCAACGAATGGAAAATTAAACCCGAATACTATTCGGTGCTGGATTCGGTGGCGGCCGTCCTGAAGCTCAACCCGAACCTGATGGTCGTGGCCCGGGGGCATACCGACACTATCGGTTCGGCGGCTTACAACATGGACCTCTCCCTGAAACGGGCCAAGGCGGTCCAGGCCTACCTGCTGAGGTCCGGCGTTCCGGCCAGCCGGGTGACCGCAGTGGGATACGGTTTCACAGAGCCGAGTGCCCCCAACATTACGCCGCAGGGCCGGGCAGAGAACCGGCGGGTGAACATGAAACCGCTGAGTATTCGATAAAGATTCCGCCCCTGTGCAACAACGGCCCCGCCGGTATCCTCATCGCCGGCGGGGCCGTTTTATTACAGGGGGCCGGGGGGATCGGAGGCTTTGACCATGATCACGGTTCAGCCATCTTTCGGGCTTGGCCAGGATTGGCCGAAACAATGATCAAGCCGAGGCTTTATTCAGAGCCGGAATCCGCCGGCAGATAGACGGTGAAGGTGGTTCCTTTTCCCAGTTCGCTGTCGACGTAAATGGCCCCGGCATGGTTTTTGACCACGCTGTAGGTGGAGGCCAGCCCCAATCCCGCCCCCTTTCCCATCTCCTTGGTGGTAAAAAACGGGTCGAAGATGCGGTGGCGGGTCATTTCACACATCCCTCCGCCGGTATCGGAAATAGCGATTTCGACATATCGGCCGGGGCGGACCCGCAACAGCCTGGCCTGCTTGTCGTCAATCAGACGATTATGGGTGCCGAGGCGCAGGGTTCCGCCGTCCGGCATGGCCTCGCAGGCATTGCAGTAGAGATTCACCAGGGCCTGTTCCATCTCCTCCGGGTTGACCGCCACCGACCACCCGTTCTCCTCCAAGCGCTCGGAAATGCGAATACGATCGCTTCTTAACCGAAGCCGCCGAAGGCTTCGACCCATGAGTTCATTGATCCCCAGGGTCACAACCGAATAGGGGCCGGTCCTGGCAAATCCCAACATCCGTTTGGTGAGGGCGCCGCCGCACTGGATATACCCTTCGATATCTCTCAACTTTTTGGATACCGGGTGCTCCGGGTCGATCTGTAGTTGAATCAGGGAAATATTCCCCTGAATACACATCAGCAGATTGTTGAAGTCATGGGCCACCCCGCCCGCCAGGGTCGCCACCGCTTCCAGCTTTTCCGCCTGCCGAAGCCGTTCTTCCAGGTCTTTTCGCTCCTGCGCCTCGATCTTCAACTCTTCATAGGCTTGTTTCAGACATCGATTTCCGGCTCGCAGGTTGTTGACGTATTCATTGGTGCGACGGCGAACGGTGGCGGTGATCGCTTTCATAATGGACAGGGAAATGGGCGCCGACCCGGCGATAATCTCTTCGAAATCCTCCCGCAGAATGGAAAGCAGCCGGACCGGAGCGCCAGCCACCACCGTAGCGCTTCGAGGGGAGTGGTCGATCAGCGCCAACTCTCCGAACAGGGACAAAGGGCCGTATACCGCCAGAAGGTCCTGCTCCACCGAGGGATAATCCTTCCAGATCTCGACATGGCCGTCGAGAATGATGAAAAAACGATCCCCTTCATCCCCTTCATGGAAAATGACCTCCTTGGCCGCATACACCTCCTCCCGGCAGACCTGTTCAATCTGATGAACATCAGCATCGGTTAACGCATTAAAAAAATAAACTTTTTTCAAACAGTCAAAGTAGCCGCTCATGAGACCCATATCCATTTCGAGGAAAAGAGTATCGGGGTGATTTCAATATGACGTCAAATCAGATGCACCCGCTTAAATCAATGGATGAAGAACCGTATTCTCCGGTAGATTTATCCTACTCTCCCGGGTTCCTGGATTTTCCGATACAACCCTGTTCTTTCAATCAAGGTTCATGCAAAACACGGGCCGTTCGATTATTTTTGCCATGATCATCGTTTCGGCCTGATTATAGGCGATCAAAGCCATTCATTTGAAACCTGGTCCTCTCGGACACATTGACACACCCGCGGCGCCCTGATATCAAACCCTTCACCATGAACCTTTCCATCCCGCTCACCCCGGATCAGACCCGATGGCTCATCAGTGCCGGAGTTTTTCTGTGCGGCCTTCTGTTTGGAATTCTGATCACCTGGCTGTGGTCCCGGGCCGCCCGGGGGCGTCAAACCGCGGACCTGGAAATCCGGATCGCCCGTCTCACGACCGAACGGGACGGGCTTACTGCCAAAATCGACCGGTTGGAGCCGGCCCTGCAGGACCATCAGGAGGAAATTGAAGCACTTCGGATTGAACGTGCGGGAATTCAGGCGGCCCGAACCGCGGACGCCGAAAAGCTGCAATGGGCGGAGACCGCACGGGACCAGATGCGAGATGCCTTTGAGGTGCTGGCCCATCGAATTCTAAAAAGCAACTCCGAAGCCTTCCTGAACCGGGCCGGGGAAAATACCCGGTCCCTGCTGAACCAGTTCAAGGGGGACTGGAACCTGCAGAAGGCCGAAATCAGGCAACTGGTGGACCCGGTCAAAGAGAATCTCACCGCCCTGGACGGTCATTTAAGGGAATTAGAGCAAAAACGGGAAGGCGCCTACGAGGGCCTGCGAACCCAGTTGAACCAGCTCTCCCGAACCCAGTCCGAGCTTCAGACCGCCACCGTCACCCTGACCCAGGCCCTCAAGTCTTCGACGGTCCGGGGGCGGTGGGGGGAAATCCAGCTCCGCCGGGTGGTGGAAATGGCCGGCATGGTCAAGCATGTGGACTTCTCCGAACAGGTCCGGGGCGGCGACACCGGCCGGCCCGACATGGTCGTCCATCTGCCCCACGGGGGCAAGCTCCCGGTGGATTCCAAGGCGCCCCTGGAGGCCTATCTCGAGGCCGTGGGATCGGAAGACGAGGGGTTTCGCTCCCGGCGCCTTGGGGACCACGCCAAGGCCCTTCAGGGGCGGGTTCGGGAGCTGAGCCAGAAAAAATACTGGTCCCAGTTCGAGGAAGCGCCGGATTTCGTGGTCATGTTCATCCCCAATGAGGCCTGTCTGTCGGCGGCCTTTGAAAAAGACCCCGGCATACTCGAATATGCGGTGGATCAGCGGGTCCTGGTCACCACCCCGGTGACCCTGATCGCCCTGCTGCGGTCGGTGGCCTGGGGATGGCAGCAGCATCGCATGACCGAAAACGCCCGCCGAATCGCCGAAGAAGGAAAGGAGCTGTTCCGGCGCATGGAGACCTTCATCGGCCATCTGGGGGACCTCGGCATTCATCTCAACCGCACCCTGGACGGGTTCAACCGCTCGGTGGGATCGCTGGAGCGCCGGCTGCTGCCGGCCATGCGGCGGTTTCAGGAGATGGGGATCGGAGAAGATCCGGATGAGCGCCTTCCGAATCCCATCCATACCCGGGCCCGAACGCCCATGAATCCCGAAGAGTTCATCGAAGAAGACGCCGACGACACTTAGAAGGAAGGCGCCGGCGCGGGTCCCTTCCGGCGTGAAACCGTTCCGCTTAGAGGACCTCCAGGGCGCAGGCCATGGACACCCCGCCCCCGCCGCAGAGGGTGGCCAGCCCCAGAGTGTTGCCCCGTTTTCGCATACCGTACAGCAGGGTGGTCATGATGCGGCATCCGGTGGCGCCCACCGGATGGCCCAGACCGATGCCCGAGCCGTTGATGTTGGTGAGTTCCCGTTTCAAGCCGAGTTCCCGTTCGCATCCGATGTACTGGGCCGCAAAGGCTTCATTGATTTCGACCAGTTCGAAATCCGCGATCTTGAGACCGCTGCGTTTCATCAGATGATGAACCGCCGGCACCGGAGACAGCCCCATGATGGAGGGATGACACGCCCCCCGTCCCACCGCTTTGATGCGGGCCATCGGGGTCAGCCCGAGTTCCCGGGCCTTATCCGCCGACAGGATGATCATGGCCGAGGACCCGTCGTTGATGCCGCTGGAATTGCCGGCGGTCACCTTGCCGATTTTGGGAACGAAGGCTGCGGGCAGTTTCTGGAGATCCGCCATCGTCAAACCGGGACGAAAATGCTCGTCTTTGTCGAAAACCAGCGGGTCTTTTTTTCGTCGGGGGACCTCCACCGGCACGATTTCCTCGGCGAACTCCCCTTCCTGATTGGCCCGTTCCGCCGCATTGTGGCTGCGCAGGGCCACCTCGTCCATCTCCTCCCGGGAAATATCCAGGTGCTGCGCGATGAATTCGGCGGTATGGCCCATGATGTAAGGTTTGCCCTTGAACATGCTCAGGGGCGGCTCCTCCGCATTCACCGGCCCGTCCTCGGGATGGGGAATGATGTGAGACCCGCAGTGCAGGGCATGGATCATGGCGTCCACAAAAGCCTGGTCCTGAAGCCGGCATCCCCACCGGGCCGCCGGGACCTCGTAGGGGACCCCGGACATGTGCTCGGTCCCCCCGGCCAGGATGACATCCGCCATGCCGGCCTGAATCATGGCCATCCCCGAGATGACCGCCTCCATGCCCGAAATGCAGACCCGGTTGATGGTGGCCGCCGTCACCGTATCCGGAATCCCCGCCAGCAGCGCCGCCACCCGGGTGATGTTGAGGGCGTCCGAAGGCTCCATGCAGCAGCCGTAGCGCACATCGTCGATCAGGGCCGGATCGATCCCGGCCCGGCTCACCGCCTCTTTCATGGTCACCGCGGCCAGGGCCGCGGCATTCATATCCTTCAAAGTCCCCCCGAACGCCCCGATGGGGGTCCGGCAGGCGGAAACAATAACCACATCTTTCATGATGATCTCCTTTTCCCTGAGAATCGTTTTATATAGAACCGCGAATCCGAATTTGTAGTCAAATAAAAACGCGTGTGTTGTCTCTATAGAATGTGCGGTTATTTTTGTAAACCGATAGTATACGAACTTTTGCTTTCCCTGTGTTCTGAGATGATCTCCTGAGACGTGAACCCAGTGGCGGTGGAGATTCGCACCTCGCGCCCGTCGGTGCGAACCTCCACCGCCCCGTGGCGATCGGTGCCGAAGATTCGGCACCCGCGTTCGGCGTATCGCTTCAGCACCGAGGGATGCGGACAGTGAAAACGATTCTTCCATCCCGAGGAGGTGATGACGATCTCCGGGGCCGCATGGTCCACAAAAACCGGGCTGTTGGATGAGCGGCAGCCGTGGTGGGGCGCGATGAGGACTGTACAGTCCAGATTCTGCCCCTGAAGCCGGACCAGTTCCGCCTCGGCCTCCGCTTCAATATCTCCCGGGAACAGGAAGGACACATCACCGAAACGGAGCAGGGTCACCAGGGATGCATTATTGGATTCCCTTTGCCATGCCGCCGCTTTTTCCTGATCAAAGAAATCCTCGGGCGGATAAAGAATCTCCAGATCGAGCGCCCCCAGCTCCACCTGCCGGGATAAACTTCGAAAAACTGGGCGTTCGATTCTGTGCCGCCGAATGATCTCCATAAATTCCCGGTAGCCGGCGGTATCCTTGTCCGCACCCGATGTCCAGACGGTTCGGACATGAAAATGCTTCGCGATAAAAAGCAGTCCGTTCAGGTGATCGCTGTCCGGGTGGGTGAGCACAATGGTGTCTACCGTGCGGATTTTCTTTCGCCACAAAATGGGGGCCACAATCCGAGCCCCCACATCGAAGACCGAGTTATCGTAAAACCCGCCGCCGTCGATCAGCAGGCACCGCCCCCCGGGCAATTCCGCCAGTATCGCGCTCCCCTGGCCCACATCCATGACCGTCACCCGCAGGTCCGCCCGACCGAAGCGCTGGTAACCCCAGTAGCCGACATCCGCCGAAAAAATCACCAGAACGCATATCAGCACCCGTTTCGGTGTCCATATCCGATTTTTGTTTTTTAAGGGATCGGATGAAGCCGGCAGGTTCACTAATGACCAGACCAACAGATAATAGCAGCCGATTTCCAGGGGGGTAGGCGTAATCGTCCGCATCGCCCCCCAAGGCAATTCCGCAAAAAACGGAACCATCTTCAGGGAAAAGGCCGCAACCAGGTGGGCGCCGTGAAAAAACCACTCTCCGAGCGCAGGGTTAATCAGATGGAGGAACACGCCTGACAGGCCCAGCGGAACCGTTATGAATCCGATCAGCGGAATGAAAATCAGGTTGGCGGCCAATCCGATAAACGACACCTGGTTGAAATAGAACATGGTCAACGGCAGAGTGCCGATTACGGCCCAGAAGGAGACCCACAGGAAGGTTTTCAGCCGACGCTTCCAGACGCCGTATCGGGTGAACTCCTTCGGAACCGGTTGAACCACTCGGGAAAGTCCCCAGACGATAGCGATCACCGCGGCAAAAGAGAGCTGAAAGGAAATGGAAAACAGGGCCGGCGGATGAACCATCAGGATCACCAGAGCGGCCAGGGCGATGGTATTGAGAACGTCGGGCTCTCTGCGGACCCAAAAGGTGACCAGGAAAACGAGAACCATGACCAGGGCCCTTTGGGTGGCCGGAGACATTCCGGAAATCAATCCGTATGCCAGAACCGGAACCAGGGTCAGGCCCGCCGCCGCCGGATGAAGCCATCCATTCCACAGAAGCGGCCGCCACCAGGAGAGCAACCCCCTGAAGATCCCGAAAAAGAGGCCGGCGACGATGCCGATGTGAAGACCGGAAATCGCCAGCAGATGGCTGATGCCGGCCCGGTTGAACCGCTCCCGAAGGTCGTCTGAAATGGAGCTCTTATCCCCTATGATCAGGGCCTTCAGCACCCCTTCGGAAACCGCTGAAACCGCCGTCTTCTCGATCACCCCGGCCAGTTCGCTTCTTTTTTCCTGAATGCTTTCGATCCAGGAAGGGCTTCGGTTTTTCTGCAGAACGACCAGGCTGTCTTTTCGCACGTATGCGGTTACCCACAAGCCCTGAAACGCCATATGCCGCTCATAATCGAAACCGCCCGGGTTGTTGAAATTTCGAATGCCGCGAATTTTGCCGGCAAACGCGATTCGGTCTCCCACGGAGAGTTCCGGAAGATCGCCTCGGGCAGATACCCGCAACCGTCCGGTCACCGGCACCGGATCGGTTCCCAATGAATCCACCTGCAACACGAACCGAATCCCGTCTCTTGCGTAGGGGACCGGGGCGGAGTGGATTCGACCGGTGATTCCAGGGCTGAAATGGTCGGCGTAACGGCTGATGTGATCCGCGGGAAAGCCGGGGGTGATCCGATGGTCGATCCCCAGATAGCCCAGGGCGGCCAATATCAGGAGCAGAAATATTCCGGAGGGACGTTTGCGAAACAGGAGAAAAAAGAGAGCGGCCCCGGCCGTAAGCCAGCCGGCGCCGAATACGATCGCTTTATGCCCGGGAAATGCAGACCCCGCCAGGGCCCCCGCCATGAAAGCAAACAGCACCGGAACGGCGGGGCGAAGAAAAGGCCTTCGCCCGCCTTGAATCAGTCCCCTACCGGACCCGTTGAACGGCAGCACCCAGGCCGGCGAATTTCTCCTCGATGGCTTCATAACCCCGGTCCAGATGATAGACCCGGTTGATGACGGTTTGCCCCTCGGCCACCAACCCGGCCAGTATCAGGGAGGCGCTGGCCCGAAGATCGGTGGCCATCACCGGGGCCCCGGACAGGTGGTCGACCCCTTTGATCATGGCCGAGTTTCCGGATACGGTGATATCGGCCCCCAGGCGGCGCAGTTCACTGACGTGAATGAAGCGGTTTTCAAAAATGGTTTCGGAAATAATGCTGAGGCCCCCGGCCACCGACATCAAAACCATGAACTGGGCCTGCATGTCGGTGGGGAAGCCGGGATAGGGCAGGGTTTTGATATCGACGCTGGTGATCTTTTCCGGCCCCTGAACCCGAACCGAACGACCGTTGACGGTGATTCGGGCGCCGGTCTGTCGAAGCTTGTTGAGCATGGCCCCCATATGGTCGGGTTCACAATCGAGGACCGTGACATCCCCGCCGGTCAGGACGGCAGCCACCATAAAAGTCCCCGCTTCAATCCGGTCGGGGATAATGGAAATATCGGCCGGCGTCAGCGCATCCACCCCGTGAATGGTGACCACCGAAGAACCGGCCCCGGAGATTCGGGCGCCCATTCGGTTGAGTGCGTCGGCCAGGGCCAGGATCTCCGGCTCCCGGGCCACGTTTCGCAAAATGGTTGTACCCCGGGCCAGCACCGCCGCCATCATCAGATTTTCGGTGCCGGTAACGGTGGGCACATCCAGATAAAAATCATCCCCTTTCAACCGGTCGGCGGTGGCTTCTACATACCCGTGGGTCAGTTCGATGGAGGCCCCCAGCCGGGCCAGCCCCTTCAAATGAAGGTTGATGGGCCGGGCCCCGATGGCGCACCCGCCCGGCAGGGAGACCCGGGCCTTTCCCAGTCGCGCCACCAGGGGGCCCAGGACGAGAATGGAGGCGCGCATTTTGCGGACCAGATCATACGGGGCTTCGGTCTGGCAAAGCCCGTTGGCCTTGATGCGAATGACATGGTCGTCATCGGCGTCGACATGGGCCCCGAGATAGACCAACAGTTCCCGAATGCTGGCGATATCATGAAGCCGCGGCACATTCCGGTAGGTATTCATGCCGTCCGTCAGCAGGGATGCGGCCAGAATCGGCAGAGCCGCGTTTTTGGCGCCGCTGATGGAAACCTCGCCGGCCAGCCGCTTCCCCCCGTCCACAATTATCTTATCCATGGTCTTCTTCTCTCGCTCCCGGGTTCTGATCCGGATCCATCCGGAAAAGAATTTCCAACAAAAAAGCGCCCCATCCCCAGAGGCCCCGGGAAGAAAGCGCTTTTTTGAAACTTTGGTATGTCAGGGTATCCTAATGATGTTCTTCGCCGTGGCCTTCCCCTTTGCCTTGGGCGGTTTCAATCGCGGCTTTAAAAATACAGTAGGTCAGGCCCAGACCGATGATGCCCAGGGCGTACCACAGACCGCCCATGAACAGCATGTGTCCCCCATCCCAAATCCATTCAAAAAATCCTGGAAACATAAGTTCTCCTCCTAAAATTCGACGGGGTTAGTCAACGGGGTTCAATTCCGGCTCCTGCGGAAAGATCGGCAGGTAGCGGTAAGAGAGGGCGATCAGAATAATGCCGTAGGCCACCGGCAGAATGGTGGTGGCGACTTCCTGCCAGCTGGGGTAATACATGGCCCAGAAATCGAAGGGCATCACCGGCGCCGCCATCACCTGAAGCACCATGACCCAACGATTGACGCTGACACCGATCACACCGAGAATAATGGCCATCATCCTCAAATACCCATTCCGTCGGGTCCTGGGAATCACCAGGATGATCGCCGGAATGATGCCGCCGAGGACGATCTCCAGAACCAGTATCCAGATACCGTACACCGGATTGTTGGAGTAGAAATCCATCAGCGTATGCCCCATGGCGGGGGCCGTGACCAGCGCCCAGTAGAGGGTATCGGCGATCTTGGCGATGATGTAGGTCAGAATCATCCATCCGGAAATCTTGGCCAGCAGGTCGACCACAGTCTCTTTGACCAGCTGTTTCCCCGAGGCTTTTTCGAGGATCTTGGTGCACATCAGTGTAAAGGAGGGGCCATACGCGGCTGCGGACCAGGTGAACAGAAAAAAGGTCCAGGGCCAGACGAACACCCCTTCCCGATACCCGAAAGGCCGGCCGAAAAGAACCCCGGCCACGCCGCCCAGGGACCCCTGATGGAAAAAGGAGAGGAAGGCCCCGGTGGCCGCAAACACCGCCATGATGCCGTGCATGTTGTGGGCCAGGTTATGGAAAAACGGCACCTTATTCAACTGTCTATTTTCCAGTACCAGGGGAACATATTCGATTGTCAATACCCCGAAGTAGCAGGTCAGACAGAAGGCCACCTCGGTGAGCATGGAATGGATATTGGCATGCCAGAAGATAAACCATCCCCGCAGCGGCTGACCGATGTCGATGGCCAAAATCAACAGAGCCGAACTGTAGCAGATAAACCCGATCAGCACCGCATAGTTGATGATGTTCTTGAGTTCATCCTTGCCGACGATGTACTTGAGAAAGCCGGTAAAAAAAGCGCCGCCTCCCAGGGCGATCACCGCGAGGTCCGCCCAGATCCAGAGGGCGAATCCGTAATAATCGTTCATGTTGGTCTGGTTGAGGCCCTTGATCCAGCAGAGCAGCATGGCATAGACGCCCCACAACAGCACTGCGCCGACCACCGCGATTAAGAGGGTGAATTTCCCCAAAGAACACCGTTTTACGCCCTTGGGTATCAATGCAGAATCCATATCCTATATACTCCTCATCCTGTGCAGTTTCTGTTATCCCTTGCCGTTATCCATAGCAGGCATCTTAGTGCTTGGTCGCGATATATCCGGGTTCTTCGTGTTGCAGGTAGTTGTCTCCGGATTTCCGTACCCATTCCCGGCTCGATACATAGTAGACCTTCGGATTGGTTCCGAGCCGTTCGAGCAGACGGAAGGCATTGGGATCCTGCTTCAGTTCATAGACCTTGTGCTTGGGATTATTAAGGTCTCCGAAGGTGATGGCCCTGGCCGGACAGGCCTGGGTGCAGGCCGTCTGGTATTCTTCTTCCTCGATATCGGGTCGTCCTTCGATATAAGCCTTGTCTTTGGCCCGCTGATACCGGTGATAGCAAAAACTGCATTTTTCCACCACTCCGCGCGTTCGGACCGACACGTCCGGGCTGAGCATCTTTTCCATGCCCTTGGGCCAAACCGGATCCCACCAGTTAAAATACCGGGCGTGGTAAGGGCAGGCCGCCATGCAGTACCGGCATCCGAAACAACGGGTATAGATCTGGCTGACGATGCCGGTTTCGGTGCTGTAGTCGGTCACCGTAGCCGGGCAGACCGAGACGCAGGGGGAATGACCCGCATGCCCCTCGCAGTGCATACAGGGGCGGGGCAGGTAGCAGATGTCGGTGTTCGGATATTTTTCGTTGTTGGAGAGTTTATATACCCTCATCCAGGTGATGCTGAGCAGCTTTTCGGATTCATCCTTCTTGAAAGGAACATTGTTTTCCGCAGAACAGGCCACCATGCAGGCGCCGCACCCGGTGCACTTGTCGAGGTCAATGACCATTCCATATCTTTTGGGCTTCGTGTGATCTTCTGCTTTCTTCATCAGAACCTCATGTCGATTTTCAATTGATCAGTAGATCGCGATCGGTCGCTTCAAAAATTCGGGTCGGCGAAGATAACCGATGCATCGACCCCTGAATCAGGCAATGGTCAGATTGGCCCGAATACCCCAGGCCGCATTCAGGCCGGAAACCGGATCCTCCACCGGACCCATCAGCAGGTTGACATTGACCCCTTTGTCGGCCATGTATTCGTCCCCGGAACCGCGGCCAAGCCCTCGGGGTACCGCCACCAGGCCGGGCTGAATCCCGTGGGAGACATGCACCCGCACCTTGGCGCTTCCTTTGGGAGTACTCAGCACCGCTTGCACCCCTTCCTCGAGCCCGGCCTTGCCCGCGGTCTTGGGGTTGACCTGAACCAAGGTATCGTTGCCCCGAAGCAGGGTGTCTTCGATCGTCTTCATGACAAAAGGAGCGTTTCCCGACGGGCCGGCGGCGATGCGGATGTGATCGAAGGGGATCATCACCAGCGGATAGGTGATCGGATCGCCTTCGACCTGGATGGGGGATATGCCCGCCTCTTCCGTGTCTGTGCCGTACCGCTCCGGAATGAATACGAAATTCCGGGTGGGGGTTTCAAAGGCTTCATTCCAATTCTGGCCATTGGAACCGGGGAAATCGGGGCTGAACCAGCCTTTCTCTTCCATGGTCTTCCAGTGCTGACCCAGGGTTTTTTTGAGGCATTCTTCGTAATTTTTCCAGGGGAAGGAGTCGGCCATGCCGCCGCCCATGGCCTTGGCCAGTTGAATGAGGGTGTCTCCGACATGCCGGGTCCGGTATAACGGTGCAACCACGGGCCGGGCCAGACCGATCACCGGAACGCTCAGCCCCTCGGGAGCGGGTACATCCTGGTATTTTTCTAGATGGCCATGGTCGGGCAGTATCAAATCCGCCATCAGGGCGGTTTCATCCATATGGGATGCGAAGCTCACGATGCAGGGGATTTTCTCGAAAGCGGCCCGGACCGCTTCGGTATCCGGCAGGGTATAACAGGGGTTGGCTCCGTGGACCAGAAGGACCTGAATGGGGGATTCCTCAGCATCCTTGATCACCGCCGGCAGCCGGTGGGTCAGAGAGGATGCGGTCGGATAGGTTTCGGATCCCGCGCCGTCGACCCGGGGGGTATCGCAGCCCTTTTCGGCGACCGCGTCGAGCGCCGGGTCGGGCCAGGCGATATAATCGGGCTTGGGCAAAGCCCACACACCGCCTTTTCGGTTGATGCTGCCCACCAGACCGTTTAAGGCGTGCACCGCCTGAAACTCGTAAACCGCCCCAGGGGTGTGCCCGGCGCCTCTGCCGCAGAGCGCGACGGGGCTTTCGGCCTTGGCGAATTCTCTGGCGATCGTTTCGATTTCGGAGGACGGGACACCGGTGACCCGGGATACGTATCGCGGATCATAGCGGTCCAGCACCAGGTCTTTGAACCCTTTCCGTTTCATCCCCTGCCCGTCTTCCCAAGCCTCGAATCGGGCGGAGTAGCGGTTAACGAAATCGGAATGGAAAAGGTTTTCCTTGATGATCACATGGGCCAGACCGAGGGCCAGAACGGCTTCGGTGCCGGGATTGATGGGGACCCAACGGGTTGCCTTGGCCGCCGTGTTGGAGAGCCGGGGTTCGAACTGCACCACCGGCGCCCCTTTTTCTTTCCACAGGCTGTTGGCCTGAAACATTCGGGGCACCAATCCCCACCCATCGACCAGACCGCTGCCGAAGCTGAGAACATAATCGGCGTTTTCCAGGTCGAAACCGGGGACGGCCTCCCTGCCTTGCATCATTTTGAAAACCTGGTCATAGCCGTCCAGATAGGAGGGCATGGTCATGAAATTAGGGGAGCCGTAAGTCTGGGCGAATCGTTTGAACAACTGGGGGACCGTGCCGTATTCCCGTTCCACGACACAGCCCAGGGTCTGAGGCTTGCCCTCGGTGCGCAATTTCCTGAGCTGTTCCGTGACCATGGACATCGCTTCATCCCATGAGATCGGGGCGAATCTGCCTTCACCCCGATTTCCGACCCGCTTCAGAGGGGTCTGAATGTGATCGGGACCGTAGAGTTTCTGGATTCCCGCCAGACATTGGTTACAGGCCTTTCCATTGCTGCCGGGATAGCCTTCCATCCCCTCGATTTTAATGGCCCGATCCTCGACTTTTCGCACCTGAATGCCGCAACCGCCGGAACAGAGGGTGCTCACGGAGCGGACGTAGTGGACGGCGCCGTCTTTGGGCACCGGGGTCCAGGGCCATGTCTGGGTCCAGATCGAAAGGTCGTCCGTCAGCTTCCACGGCAAAGGTGAAAGAACCGATCCCGCCGTAACACCGAGCCCGAGTGACAAAAAACTTCTTCTGTCTATCTTCATAGAGTTTTCCCCTTACACCGGTTTTTCCTGATCAACATTATTTGTGGCACACGAAACAGGCGCCCTTCTCGGTCTGAACACTGGTCTGATTAACGCCCATCTGGACATGGCACTCGGAACAGTCATCCATCTTCATCCGGTCCCAGGTGTTCTTTTTGATCCCCGCGATATTATAGCCCCAAATGTCCCGGCTGTAGCCGGTGATCCGGTTTTCTTCGTAGGGTTTGAGGCTGGTGGATTGGCCGATGGGTCCGTGGCAGGTTTTGCAGTCCATCTTGCCGGATTTGACGTGAGCGGCATGGGAAAAGAAGACGCAATCGGGCTGTTCGGAATAGATCAGCCAGGGAACCTCTCTGTTGGGGATGACATATTCATTGACGAAAATCGCCTCATCCTCGGTGTCCCCTTGAATATCCATATGGCAGTCGACACACTGGGCGAGCTTGGGTACCCCGGCAAAACTGCCGTCCTCCCGGAAGTAGTGGCAGCTCACACATCCCTCTGCCAGTTCGTTGTGGAGGGCGTGGTTGAAATCGAAGGGCTGCTCCTTTTTGGAATACAGCAGCTTGGGAAATATAATCCAGCCGACAATCAGGCTCAGGGAGAGCCCGATGATGAAGAACAGGGTGGGAAACCCTCCGCCGTCGGATACCGCTTTCGTCTTCTCCTCTAATGCACTCATGGAAACTCCGTCACGCTGTGGTTAACAAATAGACCAGGACTCCTGACCAGGATTCGGAAAGAAACTGTGGCCCTCTGTACATACTGATCCCGTTTTTGTCAAGTGGAAATCACTGAGCTCCGTAGCTGTGAAGCCCCGGCAGCAGGTTCACGCCGAAGTAGGTGAAGAGCACCGCCATGAAACCGGCAATAGAGATATAGGCTATTTTTCGGCCCCGCCATCCCCGCATGAGGCGGGCATGAAGGAGGGTGGCATAGATGAACCAGGTGATCAACGACCAGGTCTCCTTGGGGTCCCAGCCCCAGTACCGGCCCCAGGCCGAATTGGCCCAGACCGCGCCGGTGATGATGCCGACGGTGAGAAACAGAAACCCGAACTGGACCATTTTATGGGTCAGATCATCGAGGACTTCAGGTCCCGGTACATGGGCCAGCCCCGGTCCGGCGGTCACCGGAACCCGCCGTTTCATGATGTACATGATGCTGATGCCGAAGGCGACGGCGAACCCGGCATACCCAAAAAAACAGGTGATGACGTGGGCGATCAGCCAGTTGCTCTGAAGAGCCGGAATCAGGGGCTGAATCCGGTCGGAAATATTCGGGGACAGGGAGGCGTATGCCATGGACAGAAACGCCAGCGGCACCACAAAGGCGCCGATGGCTCGATTCCGATACCGGTATTCGACGTACAGATAGATGGCCACGATGCACCAGGCGAAAAAGATCAGGGACTCATACAGGTTGGAGAGCGGGGCGTGGCCGTATCCGAGCTTGTAGGTTTCGACCCACCGCAGCAGAATTCCGAGGACATTTCCGACGACCCCGATGACGGCGGTCCAGGTGGCGACCTTGCCGGGAAAGGATTTTTCAAAGATCCAGGCGGCGATGTACAACACCGCGGACAGACCGTAGATGAAAGTGACGATGGATAAAAGTTGGGAACTGCTCACAGTATACCTCGTTCGGCATCCTCTCGCAGAGGAATGGTTATCGATTTACGCAAAGCCGATTCATTCCGGATCTCGCGTCAATGAAACCCGAAGACCCTCGGCTGTTTCGGTAAAATCCGGTTTTGAAACCTTTTCTTTTTCCAGATCCAGGACCACCCGGATGAATTCCGGATGTTGCCCCACCCGCACCCGCTTGACCAGATGATGATCCACCTCGATGACCGAACGGGTTTTCTGCTCCCACTTTCCGGGGAGGTCGATCACCAGCTTGGGCGGGGATTTCAGGAAAAAAGAGCGGTAGTCGGTAATGCCCCCGCCGGCTTTGATCAGGGCTTCGAACCGGTCCCCGGCGGGCTTCGGCACGATCTCCGACAGGCGACGGGGTTGGGAGGGGGGTTTCCGGGCGGTTTTCACCGCCCGCTTGACCGGTTTGGGTCCCTCGGCCGGTCGGGGAACGTCTTCTGGCCCCTTCGCCTCCTCGGAAGCGATTTCCGGAGGCGCTTCTTCTATTTGCGGTTTTGATTCCGCTTCCGTTTCAGGCTTTGCTTGAGCGGATTGGGGATCGGGTTCAGAGGTCGGCTCGGGTTGCGCAGGTTCGGCCGCAGAGATTTCCGGTTCGGTTGCAGTCTCTTCGGGGGTTTTTTGTCGGTTTTCCTTCTCAGCGGACGCGGTCTTCAGGCTCGGCTCCTCGGTCGCATCGGTTTCCGGCGGCAGGATCTCCGTGGAGGTGATCACCGGAATGGTGGAAATCGCCTCCCGCTCCGTCTCGGAGGGTCCGGATTCAGAAGAAACATTGGGTAGGTCTGTTGAAGCGGAGGAGGGTTCGGATGTGACGGTTTCTTCGGTCTCCATAAAGGCCGAAGCCGGGTCTGATTCCGATTCCGGCGACGGAAGGAGTTCTTTTTCTGCTTTGGGGGATTCGGCTCCGACAGCTGCTTGCTCAGCCGAGCGAATCTGTTCAGAAACGGTTTTTGAAGGACCATCGATGGTGGAATCGGATGCGGTTCTCAGGGTCTCTTCATACATACGGGTCTTATCCGCCGAACGGGTCTCCTTCTCGCCGGCGGTACTCTCGGGCCGTTTCGCCAAATAAGACGATCCGTTTCGGTCTTCGTCTGCGATCGGGACGTCTTGCCGGGGGAGCGCCGATCCGTTCCCGACCTTCACCGAAGGCTCGGCCGACCGCCTTTCGGCTGTCTCGGTGACCACCGCCGCGGGGCCCGACTTTAAACCCGGCTTGTCCTCATCTCCGGCCGTCAGCGGCCAGATCAGCAAGACCAGCAACACCGCCGCCGAGGCGCCGGCCGCTATCTTGGCGGTCAGGGTCTGAAACGGATTTTCATAGACCCAGAACCGGCTCCAGCATTCCTTGCACCGGTACGGAGTACGGGGATAGATATATCGATACATTTTCTCCACACCTCGTCTGTAGGAATGGGTAATGTGATCGCTTCCACAATTGGGGCACTTCATGGCTGACTCTCCGGACGAATCCGCTCTGGAATAGGGTCAATTTAGGCGATGTCTATCAAAACATCAACCGATTTCTCCGGCCTTGGGCGGGATCGGCCCCGCCGGACCCACGCCGTGGAGTATTCGGGAGAGGCGGTGCACCTGCTTTTGCATGCCGATCGTGTTTTTGTTGGTGTTGCCGGAGACGATGACCCGACTCCGCTGTTTTCCCTTTTCCACCACCTCGATGCAGATCCGCTGATGGGACATGAAAAAAGTGACGAAGCAACCGAGAATCATCAATACGAATCCGGAATAGACCGTCGGCACCCCCGGATCACGGGTGACCTGAAGACCGGTGTAATAACGCTGGGGAAAACCGTGGACGGTAATGACGAAACGGCGCCCTTCCTTCATCTGGATCATCATTCGATCAAAATTGGGAAACTGCAGGGGCAGGACCAGTTCGATCGGTTCTCCTTCCGAGGGCGTAACGGCGCCCACCAAAGTGGGCCCGATATTCCGCTGCCCCATGAATACGTAGGACGGCTGAAAATCCGTGAGGAGGATTTCCCCACGGCCTTCGGGAAGCGGAGCAGGCCGGTTTATCTGAATTTCCCGGGTATAGACCATTCCGCTCTCCAGGCTGGTGAAGGAGAGCTCGATGCCCGCCTCCTGAAGGGTCCGGGCATCGGGCGGCACCTGTCCGTAACTGGACTGAAAAATATTGATGCCCCGGTACCGAAGGGGATCATTGACCACGATGTCTTTTTCAATCACCGGCCGGCCGCCTTCCAGAATCACCAGACGGGATCGATACTCTTTGGGCGCGCCGGTCCGGTAGAAGCTGACATCGAAATCCTCGCAGCGGATTTCGAAATCGAGGGCATGGGTCTGGTTGCGGTTTCGCATTTGAATCACCCGGGCGGATTCTCCTTCGGGGATGTTGACGAATCCGTCAAACCCGAAAATAGAGCCGATGAGGCCGCCGATCAGAAGCAGCACCACGCTGAGATGGACGATATAGACCCCCAGCCGCGTGAGGCGGCCCTTTTCCGCATAAATGAAATACCCGGTTTCCGAGGGTTCGGTTCTGCTGTACCGAAACGCCTTGCCGATCACCGTCTCATAGGTGGATCGGAGCTGATCCGCCGGCCGATCGACGGTGAAATCCTCCTTCAGGGATTCTTTCCGGAACATGCCCGGCCGAAAGGGCGGGGATTTGACGAAGATGGTTTTCCAGAGAGATGACAGACGATCGATGGAGCAGGCCACGATATTGGCGGTCAACAGGAGGAGGAGCAGCTGGAACCACCAGGAATAATACATATCGAAGATGTCCAGCACATGGAAAACCCGGTACCAGAATTCACCGAACGCCTGAATATAGGCCTCCCGACTCTCGTTTTGAGGAATCAGGGTGCCGATGATGGAGGTGGCGGCCAGGGTGAGCAGCAAGACCACCGTGAGTCGCAGGGAGATGAAAAACTCCCAGGTCATATCTACAAAGCCAAGAGAAGATTTCTCTTCTTTTTTCATTCAAAATATCCTTTCCGGGAAAAAATTGAACCTTAATTTATATCATAGGGCAAGCGAATGAATCAACAGAAAGGACATAAATAAAAAAAGACCTCTTGACAATAGAGAAAACATAGGCAAATTTATATCCTCTTTTTTCAGGCCCGGCTGAAGATCGGGCCCCTTTGTATTCATTGTTCATCTTAAAAATTGAACTGGTTATACCAGACAAGGAGCGAAATTCACCGATGATTGAGGTTCAGCATCTCACGAAGTTTTTCGGTTCCAAACGGGCGGTGGACGATATCTCCTTTACCCTGGAAAAGGGGGAGATCCTCGGTTTTCTGGGCCCCAACGGCGCCGGAAAATCGACCACCATGCGGATGATCACCGGGTTTATGCCGCCCTCCGGCGGAACCGCCCGGATCGGGGGGCATGATATTCGGCAGGATTCCCTCGAGGCCCGGAAAAGGCTCGGGTATCTGCCGGAAAACGCCCCGGTCTACCCGGACATGAGCGTCTTCGACTACCTCGAATTTTGCGCCCAAATCCGGGGGTTTGCCGGCACCGACCGCAAAAAGCGGGTCGGGGACACCATCGATAAATGCTTCCTGGGCGGGGTTCGCCACCAGACCGTCGGCACCCTCTCCAAAGGATACAAACAGCGGGTCTGCTTTGCCCAGTCCATTCTCCATGATCCCGAATATTTGATCATGGACGAACCCACCGACGGCCTCGACCCCAACCAGAAGCACGAGGTCCGGCTCATGATCCGCGAAATGAGCGCGGATAAGGCCATCATTCTCTCCACCCACATTCTGGACGAGGTGGATGCGGTCTGCACCCGGGCCATCATCATCGCCAACGGTCGAATTCTGGCGGACGACACCCCGGAGGGCCTTCGCTCCCGGTCCCCGTATCACGGCGCCGTATCCCTCACATTCGGCCCCGCCGACTCCGGAAAGCTGATGTCCGTCCTGCGATCGGTGGAAGGGGTCAAAAACACCATCCTGATCGATGAGTCGAGATCGGAGGTGTCGGTGCGGGTCCTGCCCCAAACCCGGGAAACCCTGATCGCCGACCGAATCATGGCCGCCCTTTCCCGGGACCGATACGACCTCAAATCGATGTATGTGGAACAGGGGCGCCTGGATGAGGTTTTTCGCAACATCACCATGTGATTCTGCGGACCCTCCATTGAATCATGTCGAACCATCCATCAGGTGAGCTATGAGAACCAAGGAATTTACCAATACCGTCACCGCCATCTTCAAACGGGAGATTATGGGATATTTCGGATCTCCCGTGGCCTATGTCTTTATCGCCATCTTTCTGCTTCTGCTGGGATTTTTTACCTTTTATATCAGCCATTTTTTCGAAATGGGCCAGGCCGACCTTCGGGCCTTTTTCGAATGGCACCCCTGGATTTACATGTTTCTGGTGCCGGCCGTGGCCATGCGGCTCTGGGCCGAGGAGCGGCGGATGGGCACCATTGAACTGATCCTCACTTACCCGATCACGGTAGGGGAAGCCATTCTGGGAAAATTTCTGGCGGCCTGGATCTTCATCGGCATCGCCTTGAGCCTGACCTTTCCCATGGTCATCACGGTGAGCTACCTGGGGGACCCGGACCCGGGCGCCATCTTCTGCGGATATCTGGGCAGTTTCCTGCTCGCCGGCGCTTTTCTGAGCGTGGGCTCCATGACCTCGGCCATGACCCGAAGCCAGGTCATCAGCTTTATCCTGGCGGTGGTGATCTGCCTTTTCTTTATCCTCGCCGGATATCCGCCGGTCACCGAAATCTTCTCGGGGTGGGCCCCCGCGTGGCTGCTGAAGGTCGTCGCCGAGCTCAGCTTTCTGTCCCATTTTCAGTCCCTCCAGCGCGGGGTGATCGACCTTCGGGACCTGATCTATTATCTGTCGGTGATCTTTTTCATGCTGTTCGCCAACAGCATCATCATTCAGAATCGAAGCAACTGAATTCGGAGGCCTTTACCGATGTCCGATACGAGTTCCACATCCAGATTCAACAGCAAATCGCTTTTTTCGGCGGGCGGCCTGATCCTGGTGCTGGTCATCCTGGTCCTGATCAACGTGATCTTTTCCCGGGTGAACCTGCGCTGGGACCTGACCGAAGACAATCTCTATTCCCTGTCTTCAGGAAGTCACAAGATCCTTTCCGATCTCGACCGGGAGGTGGTGATCAAATATTTCTACTCCCGGGGGGTGGAAAACATTCCGGTCCATATTCAAAACTACGCCAAGCGGGTGGCCGACTTTCTCTCCGAATACGAGAACGCCGGAGACGGCAGGATCACCGTGGAGACCTACCATCCCGAGCCCGATTCGGTGGAGGAGGAATGGGCCGTGCGCTACGGCATTGAAGGCGCCGACCTGCCCACCGGGGACCGGGTCTACTTCGGCCTGGTGGCCCTGTCCGCCGATCAGGAAGAGACCATTCCCATGCTCGACCCGGCCCGGGAACAGCAGCTGGAATACGACCTGACCCGGCTGATCGCCCGGGTTCAGTCTCCGGACAAGCCGCAAATCGGCATCATCAGCTCCCTGCCGGTTTTCGGCGGCCCCGCTTTTAATATGGGACGGCCCGCCCCGGGTTCGGACCCGTGGCTGTTCGTTCAGGAGCTTCGCAAAACCTACGAGGTGGAAGAGATCGATTCCTCAGCCGAATCCATTCCGGAGGAAACCGATCTGCTGCTTCTGGTCCATCCCAAGAACCTGAGCGAAGGGCTTCAATACGCCGTCGACCAGTATGTGCTGTCCGGCGGAAACCTGATCGTTTTTGCAGACCCCTTGGCCGTTTCCGACAGCGCCCAACAGGGGGGTCCCCAGCCTTCCGGCTCTCTGGACCGGCTTTTCGCCGCCTGGGGGGTGGATATGGACATGGACAAGGTGCTGCTCGATTTTGATTATATATCCCAGCTTCGCACCCAGAACAACCAGATCGAGGACAACCCGCTCTGGATCTCCCTTCAGAAAGGCGCGTTCAACGACCAGGCCATCATCACGGCCCAACTGGAATCGATGCTCATGCCGATGGCCGGCGCGGTTCAAAAAGCGGCCGACAGCACCTATGCGTACGAACCGGTGATCCAGTCCAGCGCCAACTCCGCCCTCACCGACACCTTTCGGGTGCGGTTCGGGGTTGAGCAGATTCGGCGGGATTTTTCCCCGACCCCGGAGACCTATGATCTGGCGGTCAGGGTCATGGGCGCCTTCAAATCCGCCTTTCCCGACGGAAAACCCGAGGCGGAAAGCCAAGGTGACAATACCGGGGAATCGCCGGAAGCGGAAAACCCGGAGGATGCCGCCCACCTGTCCGAAGGGACACAGCAGGCCACCCTCCTTCTGGTGGGGGACGCGGACCTTCTCTTCGACAATTTTTATGTCAGCCGCCAGAACTTCCTGGGATTCAACATCTCCAGAATGTTCAACGACAACCTCAACTTTCTGCTGAACAGCAGCGAAATGCTCACCGGCAGCGAGGCCCTGATCAGTCTTCGGACCCGGGGCAAATTCGAACGGCCCTTCACCCGGGTCGAAGAGCTGGAAAAGATCGCCCAGGCCCGGTGGATGGAGCGGGAGCAGGAGCTGGTCCGGCAGGCGGAGGAGACCAACCGCATGCTGAGACAGCTCGAACAGCAGAAGGACGCCTCCCAGGAACTGATCCTGAGCCCCGAGCAGGAGGCCGAGGTTCGGAAATTCCAGGAAGAGCGGAGCCGCATCAACCGAGAGCTGAAGATGGTCCGCCGAAACCTCCGGTCGGACATCGAGTCGCTGGGCAACACCGTCAAATTCCTGAATACGTTTCTGATGGTCTTGGTGGTCGCCCTGGCGGGGCTCGGCTACGGCCTGTACCGGCGAAACAAGAGCGCACGCTCCTGATCGGACTGCATCAAAAGAGGATACTACGGATATGAAATCAAAAACCTTTATTCTGCTGCTGGCCCTGTGTCTGGTTCTCGCCGCTGCGGCCTATTTCGTCGTCAATCCCGATCGAACGCCCGAAGACCCGGAAAGGACCGGGGAGGCCCTTCTGGCGGAACTTCCCATGGGTGAGGTCGCCCACATCGCCCTTACCGGTCCGGAGGCCTCGGTCACCCTGAAAAAAGGGGAAACGGTCTGGACCGTGGAAAACCGGTACGGCTTTCCGGCCGATTTTTCCAGACTCACCGATCTGGCCGACAAGCTTCAGGAGATGAAAATCGGGCGCTCCTTTGCCGCCGACGAAGACACCCTGAACCGGCTCGCCCTGCGGCCACCGGCTGCGGAAAACGTCCCGGCGGACCAGCGGGCCACGCAAATCGTCCTGGCGAATGCATCGGGGAAACCCCTGGCCGAGGTCCTGGTGGGCAAGGCCCGGGAAGCCGCGGCCGGTTCCGGGGGCCACTACGTCAAGCCGGCGGACGCGGAGACGGTCTACCTGGTGGACAAGGATTTCAAGGTCCTGGATACCGATCCTTCCGCCTGGCTTCGCAAAGAGATCCTGGATGTGCCGCCCGGCGACGTAGCCCGGGTGCGGGCCCTGAATCCGCAGGGAGAGGTCCTGTACACCCTGAAGCGGCCGGAAAAAGGGGCTTCCCCCGAATTCGCGAATCCCCCCGAAGACAAACCGGTGATCCCCTCCAAAGTGAACAGCGCCTTCGGTGTATTGAGCGGTTTTCGAATCGAGGATGTGGCCGATCCCGCGGCTGCCGCAGACAAGACCGGCTTTGACCAGGCGCCGATGTTGGAATACCACCTCTTTGACGGCACCGTCTATCGCCTGCGCCCGGGAAATGAGGCCGAAGGCCCCGAAAGCAATTTTTACTTCAAGGCGGAAGCCGCCTATCAAGCCTCTTCGGAAACCCCGGCGCCGGCCGAAGAAATCACGGAGGAGACACCCGAAAGCGAATCCTCAACCGATGCGCCGGCGGCGGAACCGGCCGAGGCACCCGTAGCTGAAGGAGATGCTTCGGCGGCGACCGATACATCCGCGGAAGAAAATCCGGAGGAAAAACCGGACCCCGCCGAACCGGAAGACGACGCCGCCCCGAATGTCCAGGCCGAACCCTCCGAAGGATCGGCCGAGAAGACGGATGGAGATGTACCCGATCCGAATCGGCGCAAGGCCGAAGTGGAAGAGCTGAATCAAGAACTGAGCGCCTGGACCTACATCGTCCCCGGATGGAAAATAGACCGGTTCGTCACCGACCCGGAGGCGTTCTTTGAACAGCCCGAGCCCCCCGCCGACACCGATCCGGAGGCGTTCTTTGAACAGCTCGAACCCCCCGCCGACACCGATTAGCCGGCCATGATCATCGTTTCGGCCTGAGTGAAGGCCACCCCGGGATCTTTTCCCGGGCCGGGAAGCTGTTTGAGCGACAGTGAGTTCTTGCCGGGCCGGGAAAAGATCCTGGGGTGGCCGAAACGCCGATCAAAGCCGATTCGCCCTTTTCGGACCCGTTTTTCACTCAAGACATGAAAAACGGGTCCACATCGACCACCACCCGAACCCGTCCATTGCTGAAAAGGGCCGGGTTCTCGGCCGACACCCGCCTGACAAACCGATGAAGCGGTCTGACGCGGCTCCCCTTCAGCAGCAGCTGCCACCGAAACCGATCGGCGATGCGGCCGATGGAGGCCTCGATCGGCCCCAGCACCTCCACCGAATTTTTAAACTCCGCTTCCCGTATCCGGCGGCAGCGATCACCGATGGCCAGGGCGGTCTCCTGAGTCTTGTCTTTGTCTTTTCCGGAAATCCGCATCTGAATCAACCGGGAAAAAGGCGGATACCCCAGGGCCCGCCGAAACCCGATCTCTGTTTTGTAAAAGGTTTTGAAATCCTGGCTTCGGGCCGCCTGAATGCTGAAGTGGTCCGGAGCATAGGTCTGAAGCACCACCCGGCCGGGGACATCCCCCCGCCCGGCCCGGCCCGCCACCTGGGCCAGGAGCTGAAACGTCCGCTCCCCGGCCCGGAAATCGGGAAAGCTCAGGGAGAGGTCGGCGCAGATGATCCCCACCAGGGTGATATCCGGAAAATCATGGCCTTTGGCCACCATCTGGGTCCCCACCAGCACGTCGATGGCCCGGTTTCGCAGCCCCCGAAGGATTTTCAGCACCGATCCCTTGCGGGTGGTGGTGTCCCGGTCCATTCGGGCCACCCGGGCGTCCGGAAACAGCGCATTGACGGCGCCCTCCACCTTTTCGGTGCCGATCCCGAGAAGCTTGATTCGGGCCGAACCGCAGACGGTGCATCCGGCGGCCGCGGCACGGGTGAAACCGCAGTAGTGGCACCGGTAGGCATCGGGGGTGCGATGAAAGGTCAGGGTAATGTCGCAATGATTGCACCGAATCGATTCTCCGCAGGCCGCGCAGACCGGAAAACTGGCGAATCCCCGGCGGTTGAGAAAGATCAGCACCTGCTCCCCCCGGCCGAGGACCTGCCGCATGGCCGCCTCCAGGGTGGGCGTAATGAACCGTCGGGCCCCGGTCTCCCGGTTTTTTCGAAGGTCCACCAGGGTGATCTCCGGCAGGGGACGTTTTTCCACCCGGCGGCTCAGGGTCAGCTCGGTAAATTTTTGGGACCGGACATTATAGTAGGATTGAATCGACGGGGTGGCCGATCCCAGCAGGACCGTGGACCCGCTCAGCTTGGCCCGGACCACCGCCAGGTCCCGGCCGTTGTAGAGCAGATCCGAACCCTG
>CAZNLT010000003.1:51142-73652 GCA_964573705.1 uncultured Desulfobacterales bacterium | reverse complement strand
GCACCTTTTTGGCGATGGCGTCGGCGATCTCCAGTTTATCGGTGCCGAGATTGACGTTGTAGGCCACCAGGGGCATGCGGGCCCCCACTGCGGTGACCCCGGCCGAGGGATGCACGGCGGCCGGACCGTAATCGGGGGTCCAGTCCGGGTCATTGAGTTTTTCCGCCATGCCTTCGAACTGTCCTTTTCGCACCGCGGCCAGGTTTCGGCGTTCGGGCCGGGAGGCCGACGCCTCATACAGGAAAACGGGCAGGTCGTATTTTTCCGCGGCCGCCGCCGCCACTTCTTTGGACAGGGTCACCGCCTCCTCCATGGTCATGTTCCGAATGGGGATGAAGGGGACCACGTCGGCGGCGCCCATTCGGGGATGCTGGCCCTTGTGTTTCCGCATGTCGACGGCCTCCACCGCCTGGCCTATGGCCTCGATCACCGCCGCCTTGAGCGGCTCCGGTTCGCCCACCACCGTCACCACCATGCGGTTGTGGTCTTCGTCCTGCTGGTAGTCGAGGAGCTTGACCCCGTCTTTCCCCCGAAAGGGGGTGACGATCTTTTCGATCACCGACATGTCCCGGCCTTCGCTGAAGTTGGGAACGCATTCGACAATGGTATTCATAAGGATGTTGCCTCCGTATCGGTTTGGATTCTTCAATTCTCCGCTTTTGAAACACACATTCCCTTATTTTTCTTTGGATTGCAAGGACTCGTTCACCAGATCCCGAATCAGGTCCGCGTCCGGAATAAACGGCAGGGTGATGTGGTCGGACGCGGCGCGATTCCGGTTGTAGGCCGCAGCCGTTTCCACGGCATGGGGATTTCGGGCCCAGGCCCGCCGGGCCACCCCGCCCATGGCGTCCCAGGGCAGGGCCGAGCGGATCACCGCATCGACCCGGTCGCTGCCGTCCAGGACCAGCCCGAACCCGCCGTTGATCGCCTTGCCGATGCCGACCCCGCCGCCGTTGTGCAGGGCCACCAGGCTCATCCCCCGGGCCGCGTTTCCGGCGTAGCACTGCACCGCCATCTCGGCCATGATGTTGCTGCCGTCCTGGATATTGGCGGTCTCCCGAAAGGGGGAATCGGCGCCGCCGGTGTCGTGGTGGTCCCGGCCCAGCATTACCGGGCCGATCTGCCCCCGGCGAACCAGCTCGTTGAACTTGAGGGCGATCTCCATGCGGCCCAATGCATCCTGATACAGGATTCGGGCCCGGGTGCCCACCACCAGCCGGTTCTCTTCGGCGTTTTCGATCCAGGCGTAATTGTCCCGGTCCTGAAACCGGCGATCCGGATCGATGCAGGCCAGGGCCGCCCGATCGGTCTTTCGAAGATCTTCCGGGTCTCCGCTCAGGCAGACCCAGCGGAAGGGGCCGTAGCCGTAGTCGAAGAGCAGCGGCCCCATCAGGTCCTCCACATAGGAGGGGAAAACAAATCCGTCCATGGGGTTGCGGCCGTTTTTGCAGACCTCGGCCACCCCGGCGTCGTAGACCGCCTTGAGAAAACTGTTGCCGTAATCGAAGAAAAAGGTACCCTGTTCCACCAATAGTTTGATCAGTTCAAAATGGGTGCGAAGGGACTGATCCACCAGGGATCGGAACCGGTCAGGGTCGTTCTGCAGGAGGTCGGTGCGCTCGGCAAAGGGGACCCCCTGAGGGCAGTATCCCCCTTCATAGGCCACATGGCAGGAGGTCTGATCCGAGAGGAGATCGATGGAAATTCCCTTGTCCACCGCAAAGGCGAGAAGGTCCACCACGTTGCCGTGAAAGCCGATGGCGGTGGCGGCGTATTGTTCCTGAAACTTCTTGGCCAGGGCGAAGGCCTCGGCCGGGTCTTCCGAAACCTGATCGATCCAGCCCTGGTTCAGCCGGGTATCGATGCGGGAACGGTCCACCTCCGCGATAATCCCGACCCCGCCGGCGATGGTCAGGGCTTTGCCCTGGGCCCCGCTCATGCCGCCCAGTCCGGAGGAGACAAAGAGCTTGCCGGCCAGGTTCTGGTCGGCCGGAATGGACAGCATGCGCCGGCCCGCATTCAACAGAGTGGAGTAGGTGCCGTGGACGATCCCCTGGGGGCCGATGTACATCCAGCCGCCGGCGGTCATCTGGCCGTAGTTGGCCACCCCCAGGGCCGCGGCCCGGTGCCAGTTCTCCTGGTCGTCGTACATCCCCACCATCAGGGCGTTGGTGATGATGACCCTGGGGGCGGCGGGCGAGGAGGCGAAAAGCCCCACCGGATGGCCCGATGCCACCACCAGGGTCTGGTCTTGAGTGAGAAGTTCCAGATACCGCTTGAGGAGCCGGTACTGCATCCAGTTCTGGCAGACCTGCCCGGTTTCGCCGTAGGTCACCAGTTCATAGGGATACAGGGCCACCTCGAAGTCGAGATTGTTGTCGATCATGACCTGAAAGGCCCGCCCCTCGATGCAGTTTCCTTGGTAGGCGTCGATGGGGTTGCCTCGAATCGGCCCTTCCGGGCGGAACCGGTATCCGTAGATCCGGCCCCGGGTGAGCAGTTCTTCCAGAAATTCGGGCGCCAGCCGGGCATGCCATTTTTCCGGGATGTACCGAAGCGCGTTGGTGAGGGCCAGCACGGTATCCTCCCGGTTCAGTGTAAACGTCCGTTTGGGGGCCCGTCGGGCCGAGGGGTCAACGGGCGGCATCTTCGGAAGGTCCTCCAGAACGGCATCCAGCCGAACGGTCATTGCTTTTGCGATATCATTATTGTTCATCATCTTACCTCCTTTTTTCAGCAGGACCTTTTTCAGTATCGGCGGGTCCGGTTTTTCCTGAATGAGCCAATCTTTTATTTCCAGATCCAGAGATTCAGCCGCCCCTCGCCATTGCGGAGCGGGGGCAATCTTCTCGAGTTCTCGGCCCTGCAAGACCCGAAGTTGATCATCGGCTTTGAACGGGGAATTCGGGCTTGGAACATTCGGTCGAAACAGACCTCGAAAAAAAACGATTCCCCGTCTGGCGGTGTGTGCGACCGGTTCGCCCGGGAGACGGTAGTCGGAAACCGGAACATACTCCCAAAGGGGCGGGCCTTCTTTTTCGATTTCCGGGATGGACGCCATCATCCGCTCCGGGGCAAACCCGCAGGAATTGAAAAATCGGCCCGAGGGGATTCAACATGAAGACCTTTCATTCCTTTGGTCCGTCCTCTTTCAAACGGTTGCCTGCCAGCCGCCTGCTTGCCCACCTGTATCCGAGGGCCAGAATCACCGCCAGGGCGGCGGTCATCAGGCCGGTGGTCCAGCTCGGGTTCCGAAGGGTGTGCAGGACCCGATCCGAAAACACCGTGATGGCCAGAATCCCCGGCATCATGCCCAATGCGGTGCCCATCAAAAAGTCTCTGAGCTTGATGTGGGATGCGCCCGCAACCAGATTGACGATCGTAAAAGGGGCCACCGGTATGTTTCGGATAATCGCAATGGCCCAAACCCCCTGATTGGCCATCTTCAGGCTCAAGCGATTCAGCCGTTTACCGGCCAAATTACGAACGGTCTGTTTTTTCATTCCGGCGCCGACCAGAAAGGTGATCAGGGCGCTCAGCACACAACCGCTCCATGCATAAAGGGCCCCCCGGACGGGAGCATAGGTGATCGCCGTGACGCCGACCAGAAGCGACACGGGGATCATGATGATTCCGCCCGCCACAAAACCCGCCAGGACCATGGGGAAAGACCATGGATGGTTTCGGATTTCACCGGCCAATCGAAGCATTGTGTCTCTGTCGATCCATTCTGAAAGCGGGGTCCAGCGCCATGCGGCGGCCAGTGCGAGCAGAAGAATCAGTATCCCTGCAAGGATCAGCCTCCGCCGTTTTTTGTTCGGCCCGTTTTCGTCCCGCACAAAGTGATCCATCATTCGGTCGAACTCGATCGGGGTTTCCGGGTCCAGGTATTCATGTTTTTGGACAACGGCGGCGCCGTCGAAGGACGAGGATTGCTTATATTCCAATTTTTCCAAGCGGCGTCCGGAGGCAGCGGATAAGGATTCAATGGCTTGGATCAGGGAGGTTTGATTGGAAAAGGCGTCCGCGGCGGTATCCACGGAAACGCCGAGGTGTTCGGCCAGGAGCCGGTTGCGCAGGTTGTCGATCGCTTTGCCTGCGCGGGGGTCGTCTTCGGCTTCCACCGCTAAATTACATTCCGAATCGAAGCCCATGGACCGATTGCTCAGATTCGCGGACCCGATCAGCGCCAGCCGATCGTCCACGATCATCAGTTTGGAATGGACGTATACGGATGACGCTTTCTCCGGCAGGGCGGGATAGAAAACCTGCAGGCGATGATGGCGATCGGCTTTGAATACATTCTCCAGAATTCCGGCGCGGAGCGCATCCATGGTGCTTTGCTCCAGCCATCCGCTGGAGGCTTTCGGAAGGACGATGACGATTTCGGGCCCCCGCTCCCGGGAAAGACTGTCGGCAATCGCTTCGGCGATTTTAACGGAGGTCAGGTATTGGTTTTCGATATAAAGGGTCTTTCGGGCCGCCGCGATGCTCTCCGTATACAGTTTTTCGAGTTCCCGAACTTCTTCCCGGCCTTTATAGGCGGGCAGGGTGCGCGAAACCGCCACCTGTACGTTGCGCAGATCGGGCGTAAGGTTTTCGGGCCAGGGCGAGGCGGATTCGCTTCTGTCCGCTTCGATCCGGCGGCCGGTGGCCCATCGCCAGCGGTTTCTGAACAAATCGCCCATCGTCGCGGCGGCGTCCCCCTCCACGATCATCTGAATATCATGAAACGGTCCGTAAGGCTTCCCGGCCGGGTTTTTCCGCCGAGGCTCCTCCAGGTCGTGCCGAGGCGTGTCCCATCGGCTATTGGTCAGATCCATGCCGCCGCAAAAGGCGATCCGGTCGTCGATTACCACGAATTTCTGGTGCTGTGAAGCACCGATGGGATGTTGATCATCCAGATGGTATTGGAGCCTGGGGCGGGGCTTCCACCCCAGGTTGAAGATCGGAAGCCATTCACGCTCCCGGACATACAGCATGGGAAAGTCCCAGTTCAGGATATACACCCGCAACCCGGGGGTTCGTTTTGTTTTGCCATTTAAAAAACCGCCCAGGTCCTTTTGCCGGTCCGGAGCGGTCTGGTCGTTACGGAAAAGTCGAATTCGACTGTCGAAATCCCAGGCGGCTATGCAGATGGTGTTTTGCGCCTGCTCCATTGCCTCCGCAAGGGTTTCGAAATAGGCTGCCCCGTCGATCAAAAACGCGGCCCTTTCAGCAGGGGATATCCGCCAGCAATTATGCCCCTCTTGGAGGATGGCCATTTTCCATTCCTTATCTTAATTTCCGCCCGGCTCCGGATTGATCTGAAATCCGGAGGGGGCGGTCGATTCAAGGTGCCTGGCGCAGCACGACCAGGGAACGGGCTTCGACTTTGATCCGGTCTCCGGGTTTTCGGACCTCTTCTTCTTCCAGCCAGCCGATTCCGGTATCGAGTTCTTTTATCCAGGTCTTGCCCCATTCGGCGGGAGGAAGTGTGAATTCCAGGGGTTCGTGGTGAGCGTTGAAAAGGATGTAAAAATCGTCGTCGACGACCGGTTCGCCCCGCGGATTGGGATTCGGAATGGTTTCCCCGTTTAAGAAAACACCCAGCGATTTGGCATATCCCCGCTCCCAGTCTTCGTCGGCCATCTGATCGCCGTCTATCGTGAACCAGGCGATGTCATCGACCTCGCTCCCGTGAATGGCAACCCCCTGGAACCATCTCCGGCGCCGGAATACGGGATGATCCTTCCGGTAGCGGATGAGTTTCCGGCAGAAAATACGAAGATCTTCGTCGATCCGGCGCCAATCGAACCAGGATATTTCATTGTCCTGACAGTAGGCGTTGTTGTTGCCCTCCTGAGTGCGGCCGATTTCGTCCCCTCCCAGCAGCATGGGCACGCCCTGGGACAACAGAAGGGTCGACAGAAAATTTCGCCTCTGGCGGTCTCTCAACCGGGTGATCTCCGGATCATCCGTCGGTCCCTCCGCGCCGCAGTTCCACGAGCGGTTGTGGCTTTCTCCGTCCTGGTTTTGCTCCCCGTTGGCCTGATTGTGCTTTTCATTGTAGGAAACCAGATCATTCAAGGTGAACCCGTCGTGGGCGGTGACGAAGTTGATGCTGGCATAGGGCAGCCGGGAGGTGTTTTCGTAGAGATCGGAGCTGCCGGTGAAACGGGCCGCGAATTCGGCCAGGGTCTGATCCTCGCCCCGCCAGAAGTCCCGCACACAGTCCCGGTATTTGCCGTTCCACTCGGTCCATACCGGCGGGAAGTTTCCGACCTGATACCCGCCCTCGCCCACATCCCAGGGCTCGGCGATGAGTTTGACCTGGCTGATTACGGGGTCTTGCTGTATGAGGTCGAAAAAGGCCGAGAGCCGATCCACATCATGCAGTTCCCGGGCCAAAGTGGAGGCCAGATCGAAGCGGAAACCGTCCACATGCATCTCCAGCACCCAGTACCTCAGGGAATCCATCAGCAATTGCAGCACGTGGGGATTGCGCATGTGCATGCTGTTGCCGGTGCCGGTGTAATCCATATAGTAGCGCCGATCCTCGGTGAGGCGGTAGTAATAGGCGTTGTCGATCCCCTTGAAAGCGAGAACCGGTCCGAGGTGGTTTCCCTCCGCCGTATGGTTGTAGACCACATCCAGAATCACCTCGATGCCGGCCTGGTGAAAGGTCTTGACCATCTGCTTGAATTCGGCCACCGCGGCGCCGGGAAGCTTTTCGGCCGCATATTCGCTGTGCGGGGCGAAATAACCGATGGAATTATACCCCCAGTAGTTTCGCAGGTCCCGGTCCACCAGATTCTTGTCATGGATGAAATGGTGGATCGGCATCAGCTCGACCGCCGTGACCCCGAGTTCTTTGAGGTACTCGATGACAGGGGGCTGAGCCAGACCCGCGTAAGTACCCCGAAGCTCGGGTGGGACCTCCGGATGATCGGCGGTGAACCCTTTGACATGGGTTTCATAGATGATGGTTTCGTGCCAGGGCAGTCGCAGTCGCCGGTCGCCGCTCCAATCGAAATGCGGCTGATGCACCACGCACCGGGGCATGAACGGGGCGCTGTCGGTGTCGCTGCGCACCTCGTGGCCTTCATTGAACCGGTATGGGAAAACCGCTTCGTCCCAACGGACTTGTCCGTCGATGGCTTTGGCGTAGGGATCGATCAGGAGTTTGGCTGGATTGCAGCGATGGCCGTCTGTCGGATCCCACGGTCCGTGGACCCGGAAACCATACCGCTGCCCGGGCTGAATACTTGGCAGATATCCGTGCCAGCAATACCCGGTTACCTCGGGCAGATCGATTCGGGTTTCCTCGTTTTCATCATCGAAGAGGCAAAGTTCGACCTGTTCGGCGGTCTCGGAAAACAGAGAAAAATTAGTCCCGGCGCCGTCAAAGACGGCGCCGAGCGGATAAGGGTGCCCCGGCCATATTTTCATCTTTTTCTACTCCTCAATTGGGTAAAATGACCTTTAAATGATTGTCGGTTTACGGCGGATGATTATAGATCCGCACGGGGATAAACACAATCATTTTTCAAGATCGATGCTCTTTCAGCCGGGAGGCTCTTACTGCTTTTTCAATGGTTAAGAGGGATTTCACCCTCCCGGCTCATGCTAAGTATTTGACTTTGGATCGCGGCTTGATTAAGTATCAATCTGGTTTTCAATCCCTGCGCCCTGAAGGAGTTTTTTTCGTTGCTGATTCACATTCGCCATTCCCAGCCGAGGGAGCTTTCGCCGGATCGGCTGATGTTCAATTTCGAGATTCCATCGCTGATGGAGCGGTTTCGAAGCCGATCCTCGAAGAAGCGGCGGCCGGATGATGCCGATTCGGCGGTGTCCGACCCGGCGTTGATTCCGGTTACCCCGGGGGATCGTCTGTTCGCCCAACTGGCCCCCCAGCGCGGGGATACCTTTTCTATCGAGCTGCCGGCCCCGGCCCGCTCCGAGGTGATCATCTTCATCAGCCCCCTCAGGTCCCTGATTCGGGACCGCCGAACCTCGCTGAAGATCCATTCCCCTCGGGGGCTGCGGCCCCTTCACATCGATTTCACCGTGCTTCGACTGGGCAGAATCCGTGTGCTCTATATCTCCCCGGAGAGCATGGTCAGCCGAAGCCTGCGGGAGGATTTGAGCACGCTGATCGAGGGGTTCTGGCCCACCACCCTGATTATGGACCAGGCCCACCGGTTTTCCGAATGGAGCGGTGAATTCGACCCGGCCTATCATCGGCTGATTCGGATCATCGCCGATCTTCGGCAGACCAATCTGGCTTTGTCGGCCCTGGCCCTCACCGGTGAATTCGGGGACCGGATTCGGAAAGACGTTCTCTCGCTTCTGGAGGGGTTCCGGGATGTGACCCCGCCCATGCGGACCGATTTTTACCGCCCCCGGGTCAGCTTTCAGGCGGTGGCGGTCGATTCTTTTCAGAAAAAGACCGAGGCCTTTCATACCCTTTTGTCCCGGGAAATCCCTCAGCTTCTGGGGGAGGAGGGGATTTTCAACCAGACGCCGGAAGAGATTCCGGCCTATCCGGACCCCTATGCACGATTTCTGGAAGGGCCGCAACGATCCGCGGACGGCGACATTCCAGAGCCGAAATCCCCCGCCATCACCACCTACTCGACCCTGACCGGTCCGGAAAAACCCCACCTGCTGCTTCAGACCAGCCTGGACGGAGACAAGGAAACCTGGCTCTGCCGGGCCGCCCGAACCGGCATGGACGAGAACCGGGTGCACTGCCTGCACCTGGTCGATTTTCCGGCCCCGGCCTGCGAAGCGGACATGCTGAGCCGGAGAAGCCGCATTCCCGCATGTGCCGACCGAATCTGCGCCTTTGAGCGGGAGGACCTGTGTGATTACGGAAAACAGCACCACCTGATTTTACAGCGCCATCCGGATGCGGTGAGCGCGGCTGTTCAGGCCCTGCAGGTGCTGGACCGTCTGCTGGGGAGTCATGCCGCCGGCGACAGCCCCCTTAGAATCACCTGCGGCGACCTGGACCGGGGTGCGGCGGCCCGGGCCCTGTTTCGGTTTTCGGTCCTCGGCATTGTGGAGGTTTTCTATATCGACTTCCGGGAAGCCGATTCGGTCTTCAAGGTCTACGGCTTCACCGAAGCCATGAACCCGGAAGCCGCCGCCGTGGGGCTGTACGGATATCTTCAGAAAAACGACCTGTCCCCCGGTAAAAAATACGCCTCCCATATCCTCGACGGGGCGCCGGATGTCGCCGCCGAACTCGATCGTTCCAGGCGGGTGTTCGGAGAATCGATTCGGGAATGGCTTCGTACGGCTTCCGGCGAGGGGTTGCTCCATCATCTGGAGGATCATCCCGATTATTTTTACGGAATCGCGGATTACGTCCCTCTTCTGGCGGATCAGGTGGACGGTTCCATGCGGGAGACGGCCTACCGCCGGCTCTGGAACCTGAAGCGGTTTCTCCACGGGACCGAATGCCGGTATGTCGGGTTGCTGACGGCGATTCGGGCCACCGATGAAGACTGGGGCTGCGGGTTCTGCGACCGGTGTGTTCCGGATCTCGCCTTCGGCCGGGCGGAACAGACCCCGCCGCCGGAAAGCCTGTTCCTCGAAGCGCTGGAAAAGCGTTTTCAGTCCTGGATGGAAAACCAGGCGGTGGGGTTCGAATCGGATGCGGCGGACCGGTTCATTCAGGATTTCGGGGACGCTTATGCCAACCTGCGGAACCGGTCTGCACGGGCCCTGGAACATGATCCTTACAACCTCAAGGCCCTCTATGTGGCCCGGGAGCTTGCCCGACCCGCCGAAGGGGAGATGGACGCCCTGGACCTGATGCGGGTGGTGGTGCGGGACCTGCCGCGGCTTCAGGCCGTCCGCTTCTACGATACCTTTCGCGGGGGTGCCGACGTGAAGCGGGCCCAGTTCGATCTCATGGACGACGTCCACGGCCCCTTCAACTGTACCGAGGGCGAACAGTGGCTCTTCAGGGAGGCCCGGGGGGCGGGCCTGACCCAAGAGCGGATCGATTTTCTGGCGGCCCGGGAGGTGCTCAACACCCTGGAACGGACCGATTTATCCCCCCACTGTGCGAAACTTTCCCAACTGGTAGAGGAGTTCTGACGTGAACCGGTTATCCAGCCCAGACAGCGTCATTGAGAAGATTGCGGAGGTTCACCGGAAGATCGAGGAACTCTATGAAACGGTCGATCTGATCCGGCAATTGCGGGAGAAGTTCGAGGTGTCCCGGGAGGAGACCGCCGCCCAGGAAGCCCGGCTGCACGGAAAGTTGATCGAATACGATGAGCTGGGGGCCGAATACGACCGAACGGTTCACCGCATCGATCAACTGGGGGATCGCCTGGAGTCGGAGCTGGGCCGCATGCTCACCGAATTCGGCCAGGAGAAGGACCGGATTCGGGAGGTGATGAAAGGCTTCGATTCGGAGCGGACCGAGCTGCGAAAGCGGTTTGAACGGCTGGACCGGGAATACACCGAGGCCATGCGGGATACCGGCAATCACATGGCCTACCTGACCCGGCGGCTGGAATCCGCCGTCGATGGAATCCGCCATCGGGTGGTTCAGGAGATGGATGAGAATCGCCGGCGGCTGGAAGGGGAAACCGCCCGGCTGTCCGATGTCTCGGATCGAATGCAGGAGGAGGCCGATTTTCAGAAAGAGAACCTGGACCGGTTCCAGGATCGGATCGCATCCCTGTTGGATGAGCGGACCGAGGTCTTATCCCGCAAACACACGGCCCATGCGGATCGGATGGGGACGGCGTTTCAACAGCTCGAAGACGCCATGGCCGGTTTCCGGGACCGCATCGACACCACCCTTCAAGACCGGACCGATGAACTGTTCGAACAGCAGGACCTGTATAAGCAGTCCACCACCTTTGACCTGAACGCCCGGTTCACCGAAGAATCGGAAAAATCGACCGCCCGGGCCGACCGCGAAGTGCAGACCCTTCGGGAGCGGTTCGGCGCCGAAAAGGACCGGATCGACGCGGCGCTTTCCTTTCTGGCCGAGGAGAGGACCGCGGTGGACCGGCGCCATGAGGCCATCGACCAGGAAATGGCGAGGGTCGATGCCGCGGTGGAATCCCTGATCCAATCGGCCCGGGACCGGGTCGACCGCACTATTGACGACGGCAATGCGGTGATCGAAGGTCAGGTGGAGCATGTGACCGGCTTCATCGCCGATTCCGAAGGGGAGATTCAGCGGATCAAGGGCGACCTCAAGGCGTTCAAAAATCGCCTGAGCACCAATCTGGAGGGAGAGGCGGCCGGGCTTCGCAAACAGCTGGCCGATTTTCAACAGACCGCCGAACGAGAGCTCAACGCCCGGCTCTCCGAGGATTCCAAGCAGCTGCGGGTGACCGCGAACCGGGAGATTCAGGCCCTGGCGGCGGAGCGCAAAGAGATCATCGAAATGCACCAGACGCTGGAAGATGCCCTGGCCCGGGTCAATCAAAAGATCGGCGCCAAATCGAGCTATTTTTCCACTCAGTTGAATCAGCTGATCGTCAAATCCCAGCGTGAAATCACTCAATTCGGTGAATCGGCCACGGTGGAGGTGCGGGAGCGGCTCGACGGGATGACCGATTTTGCCGAGGAGAGCCGGGAGGAGCTTCACGCCCTCAAAAACCGGATTCAGGAATTCGTGGGGCGGGTGCGCGAAAAAATCGACCGGGATACCGCCGCCCTTCTTCAGGGCCAGTCGGAGTTCAAAAAAAAGGCGGTTCAAAAGATTTCCGCCAAATTGTCGGACGAGGTCCGCAAGCTTCGCGCCGCCAATGAAGCCGCCCTGGAGGCCCGGATTACCCGACTGACCGAGGAGCATCGGCGGATCAGCGACGGCATCGATGGACGGCTTCAGGCCTTTGAAGAGCGGATCACCGCGTCCGAGGCGGCGGTGGAAAAAGAAAGGGCGGCCATCGGAAATCAGAATGCGAAAGTTCGGGATTATTTGAAACGGTTTTCCGACACCCAGACCGCCCACACCCGCACCCTGCCCGCTCTGGCCGACCGCATCGCGGCCCTGGAGGACCAGCTGGAAGAGATCGGGCAGCGGCGGGGCCTGTTCAATTTTCCGAAAAACCCCAAAACCAAGAATCCGGCCAAGGAATAGCCCGGAGGCATCCCATGCTTCGAAATATGCCCTCGCCCCTGATCATCGCTCACCGGGGATACCGGGCCCGGTTTCCCGAGAATACCTTGGCCGCATTCGAAGGGGCGCTGGAGATCGGCGCACCCATGATCGAACTGGATGTCACCCTGACCCGGGACCGGCAGGTGGTGGTGATCCATGATGAAACCGTGGACCGGACCACCGACGGACGGGGGCGGGTGGCCGATCTCCCCCTGGCGGAACTCAAGACCCTGGATGCGGGGGCCTGGTTCGGGCCCCGATTTGCCGGAGAACGGATACCGACCCTGGCCGAAGTGCTGGACCTGGTGGGGGACTCCGCGGCCGTCAATATCGAAATCAAACCCGAAGCCTGTGAATCCCAACAACCCCCGGACGCCGTCGAGGCTCAGGTGACGGCCTTGGTTCAGGCCCGCCGGGCCATGGCGCGCGTACTGATCTCCAGCTTTGAACCCGAAGTCCTGCTTCGGTTGTCCCGACTGGAATCCCCGCCGGCCTTGGGGGTCTTGACCGAAGGACCGGCCGATACCCGGACGATGGATTTCTGCCGGCAGGTGAACGCCTTTTCCTGGAACCCCGACCACCGGGGCCTGAGACCCGATGCCGTTGCACGAATGCATCGGGCCGGGGTTCGGGTCTTTCCCTATACCGTCAACAGCCGCCGGAAAATGGACGATCTTCTGAACATGGGGGTTGACGGTCTGTTCACCGATGATCCCCTGCTCCTGCCTCATCTTCTGAGGTGAAGGCATGTATCGACGACCGCGCAAACGGATGGGACGGATCATCTACCGGATGATCGATGTCCTCAGTTTCAGCACCAAGATTCGGGACCTGGGGGAACTCCTCAACCGGCGGGTGGTGCAGTCCGAGGAGGCGACCCCGGACCTGGTCTCCCATCCCGGCGGATTCATCCGGGCCTTTCACAAGCGACGCATGGGCATGGCCGAATCCTACATTCGAATCGCCCAGAAGCTCGACCGGAGCAATTTCAAGGAGCGGCTCCATGCCCTGAAAGTGCTGGTGGAGCTTTCATTTCACGCCAAGACCGTGAGGATGCCCCTCAACACCGCCCGGGTTCAGATCGAGATCATGAAAGAGGCGGTCAAGAACATTCACAACCGGCGGCGGCAGCTGGAGATGATCGCCGATTTTTCCCTGGCCTCTTACGGCCACGAGGCGGTGATTCGACGGTTTCTTCGGGAGCTGAAGCGGGTGGAAGTCCCCGAAAAGGACCTGGCCCTCAAGGACCTCGGCATGGGGTGGGACTCCCATGTTCACGACAACCTCTCCGAAGGGCGAAAGACCCCCAGTCAGCTCATCCTGGACGCCTTTATCAAGGGGATGTCCCGGGTGAACCTGGCCTACTATGATATTCCCCACCCCGAAATGGTCTTCGAGGCCATGGAGGCGGGGAAGATCCTCGGGATTCAGGTCTCCATCGGCATCGAATTCAGCACCGGCCCCCGGCGGCGTCGAAAGCACTTTCTGTTTTTGCCCCCCCAGAATGATTCCGAGGGATTCCTGGACTTTTTCGACCGCCGGGCCGAGGCATTGACCCCCTTTGTAGAAGGACTGGAGGAAAACCGGGCCCGGCGCCGCGCCACCATCACCCGGAACCTGGAAGTTTTCAACGAAACTCATCTGATTTCCTTGAACCAGGGGTATTCGGAGGACCCCATTTTCAGTCTCGGTCCGTTGCGGTTCGAGGATCTGGAGCGGATCGTTCCCCACGGCCAGTATTCCCGGAACCACCTGGGCGAACTGCTGTATGAAAAACTGAAGCGAGTCCTGAAGCGCCGGGTGCTGGCCCTCAAGGTTCAGTATGAGGTCTATCGTCAGCTTCACGGACAGGAAACCATGACCGGTTGGGAACTGGAGCGAATTGAGAATGCCTACCACACGGCTCGGGAGCAGTATGTCGCCCTCACCCCCGGGGGCGTGAAGTCGACCTATTTTTCCGGAAAGCGAATCCTGGACTACGACTCCGCTTTCGCTTCCGAGACGGAAATCCTGGCGTCGCTCAAAGCCGCCGGCGGGCGCATCGTGTTCAACCGCCCGCTGGAGCAGGGCATGGCGGCCATGGTCACGCTTTTGATTACCGAGCATGCCCATATCGACATGATCGAACTGATGAACATGCGGGACAGCCTGGAACGGGACCCCACCGATTTTATTCGTCTCGGGCGGTTTGTGGAACTGCTCAATACCGGTTCCGCCGCCGATCTTCGGCGCTTCGTTTCGGATCTGGGGGTCGGACCCATCGACTTCGACCTTCTGCGGCAGGCCCGGGATCGGTATCATCAGGACCATCTGATTCCCTTGACCGGGAGTGCGGCCACCGGGTGGGAGCCCCGGGTGCCGGGCATGGGATTCATTCGGTGGACGAGTGTGCCGGAAAAATCGAGGCACTTTTTCATGCAGTCCCATTACCGGCTTCCCCGGCCGGTCTCCTCCCTGCTTCTGGGAAAAGGGGAGCGGCTCATTCCGGAGAATGAAGCCGAGTGCGACATCTACTGTCTGGGAAAAAGCGGTCATTTCAAACCGAACCTGGTGGGGGATGAAGAAGAATTCGTCCGCATCGGTCCTTTCCGTCTCTGGCGGTATCTCAATCCCTCCCTAAAAAACCTGCTTCGGACGGGGGTCGGATTCCTTCCCGCCTACCTGTGGATCGGCATCGAATACGCCCTGATCTGGTTCGGGATCACCTTTTTTCGAAATGTGTTTGTGGACCTGGTCGCCTTTTCGGGTCTGCGCCTCCGGTCCTGGTCGGTCAAGGATATCAATTTTGACAACACCAGCCAGTCCTTGTTCTGGACCGGGTTTTCGGTGCCGGTGCTCGGTTCGGTCAAGCTCTGGTTTGATTATTCCTGGCCTTTTACCGTCGGGCCCTTTTTCGTATGGTCCAAATTCTTCGTCATCTGCATCGCCAACGGGCTTTACATCGCCGCTCACAACAAGCTGCGCCATTTCGACAACCGGGTGATTCGGGCCAATTTTTTCCGCAGTGTCCTGGCCTGGCCCTTTGCCGCGTTGTTTTCGCCCCTGGGCAATGCCCTGATGGTTCCCAGCATCGTCCAGGCCAAGTTCTGGTCCGACATGGTGGCCGCCGTCATCGAGGGCACCGCCAAGTTTCGGCAGAAACTGGTGCTTCGAAAACGGGACCTGCTGGAGATTCTTCCCCTGCTCCGGTCCGAAGACCGGGACGCCCGCCTGACCGCTTTGCTGGATATCCTCTTCATCTGGGTTAAGCGTCAGCGGGGGCGAACCTGCCTTTCCAATATCCTCCTGGGCCGGGAGGGATTCATCGCCGCCCTGGTGGAGACATTCAAAAAACCGGACCCGACGGAAAAGCGGCGGCGGCAATTCCTGGGACTGGAATATCTCGACCTGCTTCTGGATCATACCCGGCCCCAGTTGACCCAATCCGAGCTGGGCCGGTTCATCCTCGAAAAATACACCGACCGGGAGGTGATCGTCTTTACCGATCTGATCGACCGGAACCTGGTGGATCTTCATTATTGGCTGAAACGGCTGCGGAAAAAAACCGCCTCGCTTCCCGATTCGTCCGCCGAAACCTAGTCCCGCCGGGTCGGGATTGCATTCGGTCCTCTCGTGCTTATATTCCCCCAAAGCGGGTTTGATTCCAGAGAACAGTTACTTATCAATACGGGAGGATATGCTATGCTCAAGAAACAAATTCAGGATGCCCTGAACGATCAGATCAATGCGGAACTCTATTCCGGATACCTTTACCAGGCGATGGGGTCGTATTTCGAGCATAAGGGATTGGACGGTTTTGCGCAATGGATGAAGGCCCAGGCCAAGGAAGAACAATTCCATGCGGAAAAATTCTATGATTACGTGAATGAACGCGGCGGTCGCGTCTTCTTTGCGGCCATCGATGCACCGCCTTCTGACTGGGACTCGACACTCAAGGTTTTTGAGGATACGATCTCTCATGAGGAGGCGGTCACCGAACGGATCAATAATCTGGTGAGCCTGGCCCTCGAACACAAGGATCAGGCCACCTACAACATGTTGCAGTGGTTTGTGGAAGAGCAGGTCGAAGAAGAGGACAACGTGAACCACGTGATCGATCAGCTGAACCTGATCGGCGATGAACAAAAGGGCGGCACCGGTCTGCTCATTCTCGACCGTGAACTCGGTCAACGGGTATTCACCCCGCCGGCAACCTCCGAGGAATAATCCTCGTTCGTTCGGCTGTCCGCGGGCGTATTCGCGGACGGCTGAACAGGTCCCCCTTTTCCTTCTCTCGCCGCCAAACCGATTTTTTCGGCTTTGATCATGGCCATCTTTTTCTTGACCACTCTTGGTTTTTCCGGTACACCAACTTCTATAACTTCGGCATAGATCCTTGGCAGGCCAAGATTTATGGTGTGCCAACGGTCCTTTGTAGAAAAGAAACGTAATGAGTTATGCCCTAGGCGAAGGCCACCCAGACTCATCTGGGCGGCTTTTTTTATTTGGGGGTGGGCACATGGCAAAACTACTGGTCATCGATAATTACGATTCTTTCACCTACAATTTGGTTCAGATGTTCCGGCACTATGTACTCGACATCGGGGTGTTTCGAAGTGATGCAATTTCCCTGGAAGCGGCCAAAGATTTCGGGCCGGATTATCTTCTGATCAGCCCCGGCCCCAAGGACCCGGCCCATGCCGGAATTTCGACGGCCCTGATTCAGGCGTTTTGCAGGCACACCCCGACCCTGGGGGTATGCCTGGGGATGCAGTGCATCAATGAAGTATTCGGCGGCAGCACGGTGCGGGCCCCGGCGCCCATGCACGGAAAAACCAGCCGGGTGCATCACCGGAATCAAGGTCTTTTTGAGGGGGTTTCCTCTCCATTTCGGGCCGCCCGGTATCATTCCCTGGCGGTGCAACCGGCCCCGAAAACACCGCTGAAGCTGACCGCCCATGCCTCGGACGGGGTCGTTATGGGGATGTCCCACCCCGACTTTCCTCTGCACGGGGTGCAGTTTCATCCCGAAAGTTTTTTGACGGAGGACGGCTTCCGTATGGTGGAAAATTTTTTGGCCCTCGGCCCGCTTCGGGAGACCTCTATCCATGGACGGAATTAAAGCCCGCCTGGGCCGTATTAACGGGGTTTTTTCAGAAGCCCTGGATCTTCACGAACCTTTTATACACCTTGCGGCCCGATTCGCCCACCTGCCGGGAACCACCGTACTGATGAGCGGCGGGGACCTGGACTGCGCCCGGCACCACATTCTGGGGGTGTATCCCTGGCTGACCCTGTTCGGCCGGGGCCGTTCCCTGTCTCTTCAGGCGGCGGAAACGGAACTCGACCTGAAGGCCGATCCCTTCGATGTCCTGAGGGAGATTCTCTCCGCTTTTCGACCGGCTTCCGCAGAGCGCTATCCCCTTCCCTTATGCGCCGGACTTTTGGGATATTTATCTTATGATTTAAAGGATGTATTGGAGCGACTGCCCCGAACCTCCCTGGACGATCTTTCTCTGCCTCATCTCTACTTCACGGCCCCCGGCATCTTGGTGATTCAGGATAAGATCCAGAAGGATACGCGGATTTACATTCCCCGGGTGACGGGAAACGGCTTTCCGGGAGAAGAAGCACTTCTAAAAAAATTCTATCTCGCTCTGGATGCGCCGGCACCGGTTTTATCCCCTTTTGCCGGTGATCCTTCGGGATTCAAGTCCAATTTTACCCGGCCTTTGTACATGGATGCCATTCGTCGAATTCGGGAATATATCGCCGCCGGAGATGTCTATCAGGTCAATATGTCCCAGCGGTTTCAAATGGGGTTTTCGGGGGATCCGTTTCATCTGTTCCAAACCCTTTACAAGGAAAATCCGGCGCCCTTTTTCGCGTTTATTCAGGCCGGGGATCATCAGATCGTATCCACCTCGCCGGAGCGGTTTCTGCTTCAGGAAGAAGACCATGTGGAAACCCGTCCCATCAAAGGCACTCGGCCCCGCGGCGATACCCCCGAGACGGATGCGGCAAACGCTGATGAACTTTGCCGAAGCAGAAAAGATGATGCCGAACTCTCGATGATCGTGGATCTGCTTCGAAACGACATCGGTAAGGTCTGCAAAGCCGGTTCCGTTCAGGTGGCCGAACACAAACGGCTGGAGGCTTACCGGAATGTGTATCACCTGGTCTCCCGGGTGGTGGGAATTCTGGACCGGGACAAGAGCGGCGTCGATCTGATTCGCGCTGCTTTTCCGGGCGGTTCCATCACCGGATGCCCCAAGATCCGGTCCATGGAGATTATCGACGAGCTGGAAACCCGGCGCCGGCATCTGTATACCGGCTCCATCGGCTACATCAGTTTTCATGATACCATGGATCTCTCCATCGCCATCCGCACCGCCGTGGTCACCGGCGGTCAAATCCTCTTTTCTGTGGGCGGCGGCATCGTTTATGATTCCGATCCGGCCGACGAATACGAAGAAACCCTCCATAAGGGAAAGACCTTGATGGCCGTTTTTACCGGGGAAAATCGACCGAAGGCCAAAGCGAAGAAGGAATGGGTCTGGATGAACGGGGGGTTGACGGCCAAAGAGGAGGCGGCTGTACCGATCTCACACCCCGGCTTTCAATACGGGCAGGGATTTTTCGAAACCATTCGGGTGGTCTCGGGGAATCCCAGGTTTCTCGACGAGCATATTGCACGATTCAATCGTGCCTGGGGGCGACTCCTCTCCGGTGAAATCCCCGATCTGAGTTGGGCCGAGATTATTCGACAGGTCCTCGATAAGAACGGATTGGCGGATCAAACCGCCGCCGTGAAGGTACTGGCGGCCGGCGGGGATCGAATCCATTCCCCCTTGAATCATTCCCTCATGGTCACCGCCCGCCCCTATACCCATCGGCTAAAGGGGAGAACCGAAAACGGTCTTCGATTACTCACCTACCCTCACCCTCGGAGCACCCCATTGGCGGACCACAAAACCCTCAATTATCTGTATTACCTTCAGGCCGGAAAATGGGCCCGCAAGAATGGGGGGGACGAGGCCCTGATATTGAACCCGGACGGAACCGTTTCTGAAACCAATACCGCCAATCTGATCCTGATATGGGGGCATTCCGCCGAGATTCCCGAATCGGATCATGTGCTGCCGGGCATCATGCAGACCGTTGTGGTTCAGTGGCTCTCCCGGAACGGGTATTCCATACGACGGCGGCCTATTTCACCGGAGAGCCTGTTTTCCGCGGATCAGGTTCTTCTGACCAATTCGCTTATGGGTGGGGTACCTGCCTTACGCTTAGACGACCGGACGCTTGCGCGACCCTCCGATTTGTGGAAAAGAATTAATGAAGAGATGAACTGATTCTTTTCTGTTTTCTTTCCTTATTGACTCCTCTGTCCGGGTTCTCTATATCGATTGGAGGAGTTCTTGTTCCATAGGCGGGAACCGTTTTCAACCGGCACTTCACGGATAACCGAATGCGCCCATTTCTTCTCTTCTCGATTTTTCTTCTCTTGATCTGTCTGTTTCCCGGAAATTGTGTTTCAGCGTCCGATTTTCTTTTTAAACGTGAACGGCTTGAACAATCCCTGGAAAACGGGGAGATCGATCGATATGAAGTTCCGTTCACTACCTACGTATCCCTCGGAATGTGGAAGGAAATCGATGCGATTCTGGAGGCCAACAACCGGAATGTGATTAAGTATCCTTTACCGAACGGCCGATGCAGTCGGCCGTTCTCTGTGAACGGCGAAATATGGGTTTTCTGTGAAACCGAGACCGGGGCGAAAAGAGACGGAGTTCATGTTTTTGTTGCCGATTCGCTGAAATTGAAAAGAATTTTGCGAAATGAACGGATCTCAAGGTATCGGGGCGGGGTCCGAGCCGTTTTCGGGGATCGAATTCTATTGAGCGGTACCGGTCGGAATACGAGTACCGCCGCCCTCTGGAATGTTCAAACCGATCGTTGGCGCACCCTGTCGTTACCGGAAGGCAATCTCATCAGCGGGGCCTCCGTTGAGGATTCTTCTCTTTTTCTGGGCGCCTGTGGCGGCATCGTGAATGAATGGAGGGTGAACCCGGATATCGAATATGTCAAAACCTACCGGGTCGATCACTCGAATTGGAATGCGGCAAAACCCGCACCGGAGGAATGTATTCAAGGCCTCGCCGTTTTGGATGATCGACTGATCGGTGTCGGAGAATCTCATCTTTTCCGCTGGGGTCTGGAGTCGGCGGTCCTGGAGAAGGTTCAACCGAAACTCATTAAAAATTCAGCGGTGTATATCCAGGACCATCATCTGGTGGAATTTCGCGGACATCAATTTTTGGTTCGTGATTTAGGTTCCACTCCAACAACTCCAAAGGAACGCACGACCGGGCTTCCTATTCTCGATGTGGGGATTGCCAGGGATCGTGTATTGGCCAATCAGACCGGAGATATTCTGGTGGTCGGGCTGGCGCATGATCAAGGGTTTCTTTTTTATGAACTTCATGAATTCAAACGATTGGCCCATGTCCAAATGAAGAGCGGCCCGTTTACAATTCATGACGGCAGACTGTTTGTCACCAGAGACCGGGCTATTTTCCAGTACGATTTCAGGAATGCGGCGCCTGAGGCATATGAACGGTTTCGTAAGACCCTTCAACTGAACTCTTTTCCTTTGACGGAGGGGATTTACTTTCAACTACTCAAACGTGCCAGAATTTATCCGGAGGCTATTCCCCTGAACCTGCTGGCCGGGCGGTTTTTAAATGAAAAGCGAATCTCTCTTCGGCATTCCATTACAAAGAATCCTCGTTTTATCGGCGACGATGCAAATGGAACACTTCGACCCGGAACCGGAACGGCTGGAGATTCCAGGAATTCAGGCAAATTTCCTTGGTATTTCATCGAATTTGAACTCACGAATCGGTCCGGAAAGGCAATTTCTTTAACTTTGATGGTCCAGTGGGTGGGTTCGGAGAAGAATACTCCAACCTCATCGAGGGATGATTTGGCGTCCGGTGTTACCTGGCATCATCTTAACTTGGCGGCATACGGCGGAAAAGCTTACGGCCGAGTGCCCGTTTTTGGCGGGAAGCCCCATGGCGTGTATTTATATCCTACGAGGATTGAAGAACAGCCTGAACAGTAGCAGGAGGGTAAAAGGTGGGCGTCGCCGGAAAATATGTCGAAGGGCCGGGCGCCTTTTTTGTTCTGGTACCCTGCCCCCGACATCAGGATGGGCGGATCATTCTTTCACATGACCTTCTTTTTTCAGTAGTTCCCGGTACCAGCAGGAAAACTCATACATCCCCCGGTAGCGATCATCTTCGTTGATGAGGCCCAGGGCCATTTCCAAAACGCCCGAACCATAGGAATTGCTGTATTCCTCATGGGTCCTGGATTGGAGAAATTCCTGAACCAGCATGTGGGTGGTTCGTTTGGACGGATCTCTTCGAATCTCGATGGGGTCTTTGGGCTCTTGGAAAGGGTCCCATTTTTCATACCCTCTTTTTAGAATGTGCTTTTGGCGCCTTGGAGACATGCTTTCAAAGACCGCCTTTTTCCGATTCTTGATCTCCTCGGGGGAAAAATTATCCATTTCCCTCTCCTTTTTTCTGAAGTTCCTGGTCCGCTTCCTCATTTTTGATGATTCCCAGGTATTCATCATCGTAGACCGTCAACATGGCCATAGACAAGGGGACCAGAACTTCCGCCATTTTAATGTGCTTGGTGTGTAGCGCTCGTACCACCTCCTCGGATATTTCGTACAGGCGTTTGTGAATGATATCCAGGTTTACCGTCGGATACTGTTCGCCTTTGACGAAATTGGATATACCGCAGGTATGCCCTTGCCCCCCGATGGCGGTTGGAATACCATAAAAGCGGCAGGTGATGGGGCGAAATTCATAAAGATCGCAACGCTCTTCTGAATTCAAAAGCGGGCACGGGACCCGTTCTCTGGCCAAATCGGCCAGAATATCTTCCTCCGGTCTTCCCTCCTCCAATTCCTTATACGCTCGCTTTTTGATCCTATAAACTTCACGATCCGCTCGGTTGGCTTTTTCTATCAAAGCCGTCTTTTTCTCCAGTCGCTTTTCAAAGGCTTTGCTGAAATGATGGTTGATATACAGGGCTTCTATCAGGGTTAAATCAAAAAGCGCCTTGCAACAATCGGCACATCCTTCTTTACATGCAACGCAATCCGGGTATTCCTTTTTCATACGCTCGAATACGGAATCCGCAGTCTTTAACAAAGATTCATATTGTTTAAAAAATGGGGCAAAATCAATCGACATCAGGTGCTCCTTTTATGTCCTTGGCACAATTTTAACCAGCTGTGCCGTTATTTGTTTCACTCTTTTCAGGGTTGTCAAAATCGCTTCTTTGGCTTTGATCATCGTTTCGGGCCAAAACGGAATGCCA
>CAZNLT010000003.1:0-51042 GCA_964573705.1 uncultured Desulfobacterales bacterium | reverse complement strand
GATTTTATCATATCCGCTTTCGAATTGCTATGATGTTCCACGTGGAACACTTACTTTCCCGTCTTACTTATTGGATCCGACGAGCCTGAATATCATAGATAAGGCGCCGCAGAAAGTTTTCCCGGTCCGGTGGGATGCTGATGGAGCGAAAGCAAGCCCTTGCCGGGCGGAAAAAAATATCCTGGGTTGGCCTGAAAAGATGATCATGGCCTATTTTCCGATGCAGAAGCGGCGAAAAATCTGATCCAGAAGATCTTCACGAAAAGTGATGCCGATAACCTCGCCCAAAGCATCGAGGGCGGCTTGAAGATCAATGGTGAGAAGTTCAGGAGGGGTCTCCGTATGTAAGCCTTCATCAGCGGCTTTTGCATGATGCAACCCCGCCTCAATACGCTTCTTTTGCCGAAGGTTCGGCACAATCGGATTTTCAGTCAAGAGTTCAGATTGGATACACATCTCAGCGATTTGGTTTTTCACTGAGTCGATCCCGATGTTTTCCTTGGCGGATACCACCAAGCGGGGCATGGATGCGTACCGCTCTGGGAAACCGATAGAATCTGATTGGTTCAATAAGTCGGATTTGTTCAGTACCCAAATCATCTTCTGATGTGGAAACCATTCCACAAAGCCACAATCTTCTTCTGTAATCGGCGCGTGGGCCTCGGTCATCCACAAAACGAGATCGGCATCTCCAATAAGACGGTAAGCCCGTTCAACCCCCATGCGCTCTACCGGGTCATGAGTGTCGTGAAGGCCGGCGGTGTCGGTGAAAACCACGGGAATTCCCTGAATAGAAGTGCTGTCTTCAATGGCATCCCGAGTGGTCCCGGGAATGGGTGTGACAATGGCCCTTTCCGTTCCCATCAGCCGGTTCATGAGACTCGATTTTCCGACATTCGGTTTGCCAGCGATGACCACTTTCAGGCCGTCCCTGATAAAACGGCCGCTTTCGGATTGTTGAAGTAAGCAGCCTAAAGGATGGATCACCTCCGCGTGTAGACGATTCGACAGTTCAATAAAATCCAGCGCGTCATCGACATCATCGGGAAAATCGATGGCGCCCTCCAGTTCAGCCAAAATTTCCATCAGCTTCCGGCGAATGGTGACAATACGTTCGGCCATCTCCCCCTGGACCTGAACGGCGGCGACTTCCCGGGACCGCTCGGTTCGGGCATGGATCAGGTCAATGATTCCCTCGGCTTGGGTTAGGTCGATTCGACCGTTCAGAAATGCGCGTTTGGTGAATTCGCCGGGTTCGGCCAAGACAGCGCCGCAGTCCAAAACCCGTTCCAATACCGCCCGCAACACCGCTGGTCCGGAGTGAAGATGAATTTCCACCACATCCTCCCGGGTATAGGAGCGGGGCCCCCGCATCAGAACGATCATGACTTCATCGATCATTTGTCGGGTATCCGGATCGATAATATGCCCGTAGTAGAACCGGTGGGTTTCCCATTCCTCTTTTGGAATCGAAACGCGCTCACCGTTCTTTGAATGTCCCCGGCGGAATAGGCGTCCTGCAATGTAGGAGGATCGAGTACCGGAAATTTTGATAATCCCAATGCCCCCGCTTCCGGCTGGGGTGGCAATGGCGGCGATAGTGGATTGCGTTTTATCCAATGGGTATTCCTTACAGATCAAAAAAACAGAGGCAAGGGCCTCGGGCCGCTTGCCTCTTCTTCCCTGCGATTTGGTGGTTGGTCGAATTCAGGTGCGCTTCTTCTTTTTCTTCGGAAAAATCACCAGCTTCCGATAGAAGCCTTCGCCGATACTTTGGGTACGGATCTCGGTGTCATCTTTTAATGCAAGATGAACGATTCGGCGATCATGTGCGTTCATTTGGCCAAGAGTCGAGGGCTTGCCGTTGTGTTTGGTTTTGTCTGCAAGGCGTTTGGCCAGATTCCGCAGGTTCGAGCGGCGGTTTTCCAAGTACCCTTCTACATCCACCTGAATGCGGATGCGTTCGTCGCTGTGCCGGTTGACGATTTTTTCAACCAGGTATTGAATGGCTTCCAGGGTTTGACCCTTCTTGCCGATCAGCACTCCGGGATTTCCCCCCTGTACATTGAGCAGATACCGATCCTCGCTTTTTTCCACCTGGATTTCGGCATCGGTGGTGATCAAATCGATAATCCGCTGAAGCGCTTCCCGGCCGAGAGCCAGCGCTTCGTCAGCATCTGTGTCTTCCGGTTCCGATACCGGAGTTGATGGTTCGGTCGGCGTTGGTTCGATTTCGGGTTTCGCCTCCGCAGTTTCTACTTCGAAAGAAGCGGCATCTTCATCCGTTTCGGCCGATTCAGGGGGAAGATCGAACGCTTCCCGCACCAGGGCGGAGGCGCTGCGGTGGGTCGGTTCGGATAATGATTCTTCAAAAGGTTCGGCGGGCGCGGAAGCCGATTTGCCGTCGGAAGCCGGTGCCGATTCCGCAGCAGGGGAGGGGACCGATTTTTTATCAAGACAAGAACCGGTTTTCGATCTGGTTTTTGATTTGTCGGGCGGCAAGGTCACGCAGATTTTGGCCTTTTTGGCTCCGACCAGGCCGAAAATGCCGGAAGAGCCGTAAGAGACCACGCTGTACCTGATTTTGTCTTTGGGAATATTCAGGGTTTCGGATGCTTTCTGAAGCGCCTTTTCGACGACCTTGCCTTCGAATTCCAAACAAGATGACATGTTCACTCACCTCCGTTTAAGCATGTTTCTTGGAAATGTAATACTGCTGCGAGATGGAGAGGATGTTGTTCACCAGCCAGTACAGCACCAGGCCTGCCGGAAAGTTGATAAAAATGACCGTAAACAGGATCGGCATGAACATCATCATTTTGGCTTGGGCGGGATCTCCGGGAGGAGGGGACATCTTCTGTTGTAACAACATGGTGGCTCCCATGACAATGGTCAACACCGGAATGCCGTAGGGCGGTTGCATCATCGGAATGGCCAGGTCGAACTGAAAAAGCCGGTCCGGTGCGGAGAGATCATCGATCCAGCCTACAAACGGCGCGTGTCTCAGTTCGATGGATTCATAGAGCATTCGATAGAGGGCGAAGAATACCGGAATCTGAAGGGCCATGGGCAGACAGCCGCCCACCGGATTGACCTTGTAGATTTTGTACAGACCCATCAGCTCTTCATTCATTTTTTTTTTGTCGTTTTTGTATTTTTCCCGGATTTCCGCCATCAGGGGCTGAATCTTTTTCATTTCATTCATCGACTTGTAGCTCTTGTTGCCGAGGGGCCACAGCAAGAGTTTAATAATCGTCGTTAGAATGATGATGGCGATACCGTAGTTGGGGATAAAGCTGTACAGAAAATTCATCAGCCAGAGGCACGGCTTGGCAATGAAATCGAACATCCCGAAATGGACCACCCGCTCCAATCCATTTTCGTATTGGGATAAGACCTGAAGGCTTTTGGGCCCGAAAAAAAGATCGAAATTGCGGCTCAGGCGGGTATTCGGCGGAACCGTTTCGAGGGGGCCCATCAATCGATTTTCCACCACGTTGTCGGGTTGTTCGATGAGCTTCATATCCGCTTCCACCGGATTTTTCGGAATGATGCTGGTGATAAAATAGCGGCTCTGAAGGGCAATCCATGCCAGCACCCCGGAATAGAGGCTCTGGTCTTCGATGTCTTTAATCTTGATCTGCTCCACTGAATTGTTGATCAGGGCGCTGGGGCCTTCGAATCCGTATCCACGGCTGGCTTCGGGGGCATAATCGGATAACGACACCCACATTTTCCCTTGAATCGGTACGGAGGTTGTATTCTGAACGGCCACATCCAGGTCGATGAGGTAGGTCGTCGGAGAAAAGGTGAACACCTTTTCGAATCGACCCCCTTCGGGAGCCGTCCATGAAAACCGGATGGTCCGAGGCCCGTCTTTAACAGTGAGGGTATCCTCTTCGATATCTGCGGCAAAGGCCGCTCGGTCAAGGTTTTCGAGGCTGCCGCCGGTGAACCCGGCCATGACCGATCCCCCCGGAAGAACGGCGGGGATCAGATCTTTCAAAGGGGAGTCGGGGTCTGTCGTCTCCTGATACCGGGCCAGGGTGTAGCTGTCGAACATGGCGCCCGTTTCGGAGATCTTGACCGTGTATAGCGGGGTGTGGACGGTGATGATTCTCGGCGGGTGATCCGGAATTTCGGGCGTTTCCGCCGGGACGGTGACGTGAGGGGTTTCCGGCACCGGGGTCACCGGTGTTTCGGGGCGAACCCTGTCCACGTCGTGGGTCGCCTGGGGCGGCGGCGGTGATACCGGGGTCGGGTCGACGAACAGAAGATTCCACACCAGAAAAACAAAAAATGAGAGCGCTATGGCGATGATGAGTCGGGTTTGTTCCATTATCCTCTCCTACAACAGATCGATACGCAGACCATCTTTTCTACATTGAGGATCTTGTCGGATTGCTGATTCATGGCTGTTGAATGTGATTCGGCGTGAGGGTATGATCCGGTTCAGGGAACAGGATCATACCCTCCCGGATTCCAGGGGTGGCATCGCACCATGCGTTTCAGGGAAAGGGATACGCCTTTCAAGACGCCGTACTGCGATATGGCCTGATACGAATAACGTGAACAGGTTGGATAAAAACGACAAGAAGGTCCCAAAAGGGGGGATAAGCCATACTGATACAGGCGTATCAGCAGAAGTAAAGCCATTTTAATGATCGCCGACGGGGAGTCTGTCAAAAATATTTTGAATCGCCGAAAAAAAAAGGCCTGTCGACAGACCAGCGGACGGTTTCTTCGCAATGATGTTAATATCCCAGTTACCTGTAATCGTGTGCCTGTTCAATCGAAAGTGTTCACGACAAAGGCGCTTGATGCGGTTGCGAGTGACCGCATTTCCGACCCTTCTCGTTACGGTAACCCCAAAGCGGGTCCGGTCGGTGTCTCCGGGACAGACAAGTGCAAGAAAATATCTGTTCTGGATCTTTTTACCGGACTGCGACAACCGAAGAAAATCGGCTCGCTTAAGGAGTCTGTCTGCCTTGGTAAAGGAAAAATCCAAAAGGGCTGAACGGATTGAACCCGGGTTCGCCGGCTTATGCCGACAGTCGTTTTCGGCCCTTGGCCCTGCGGTTTTTAATGATTTTCCGTCCCTGTTTGGTGGACATCCGCTTTAGAAATCCGTGATTGCGGGCCCGTCGAATTCGGCTGGGCTGGTATGTTCTTTTCATGGGATGAACCTCTTTCTAACGCTTTTAAATGACAAGAAATAAATGACCTTTACAAAAAACTCTTCGCTTCAGATGGTAAGCTACTCAACAAGCTTAACCTAGTAATTTAAACATAGTTCTTTGAATTCGTCAAGAAAGAATTCTATTATTTACACCTTTACCGTTTCGAAAATATCAAACTCTTCCAGGTGAAATTCGGTATTGGGGTATACCACGATCTGTTTACCGATGGCCCGTTCCAGGGAGAGAATGATATGATTTTGCTCATCATGAAGGAGTTCGGCGATTTCCGGGTTAACCCGAATGGTCAGTCTGCCGCCGGGGCTGAGGTCCTGGTTGTCCCGCAACACCTCGCGATAGATATTGTGGCAGATGGACTGTCCCGACATGAGATACCCCTCGCCATCGCAATAAAAACACGGTTCGCACAACAGACGGGTCAAGGATTTGCGGATTCGTTTGCGGGTCATTTGAATCAGTCCCATATCCGACATGGGCAGAATATGGGTTTTGCTTCGGTCCTTCTTGACCGCTTCCTTCAGGGCATTATAGACCTTTTCCCGGTTTGCCTTTTTTTCCATGTCGATAAAATCGATGATGATAATGCCGCCGATATCCCGCAATCGAATCTGATAGGCGATTTCTTTGACCGCCTCCAGGTTGGTTTTCAAAATGGTCTCCTCCAGGTTGTGCTTGCCCACATATCGCCCGGTGTTGACATCGATGGCTACCAGCGCTTCGGTATGTTCGATCACAATATACCCGCCTGACTTGAGCCATACTTTCTTCTTGAGGGCTCTGGAGATGTCTCCCTCCAGATTGTGGGCGTCGAAAATCGGCTCATTGTCCTCATGAAGGACCACAGAATCTTTAAGGCTCGGCATAAAGGTGTCCAGAAAATTGAGAATCGCGGAATAGGTGGTTCGGGAATCGACCACCAGTTGCTGGGCTTCATGGGTCAGCAGGTCCCGGACCGCTCGAAGGCTCACCATCAGTTCCTGGTGCAGAATGGACGGCGCCGAGGTGTCGCGATAGCGGTCCTGAATATTTTCCCAAAGATTTGTGAGAAATCCTACCTCGTAGATAAGCTTTTCTTTCTGGACCCCTTCGGCAGCCGTTCGGACGATATACCCGAGGTTCTCTTCGCGCAGGGAGAGAATCAGGTTCTTCAGACGGGTTCTTTCAAGCTCGTCTTCAATGCGGCGGGAAATCCCCACGTGATCGGAGGTGGGCATCAGCACCAGAAACCGGCCCGGCAGGGAGATGTAGGTGGTGACTCTGGCTCCCTTGGTGCCGATGGGGGATTTGGCCACCTGAACCATTACCTCCTGGCCTTCCGTAAGAATCTCTTCGATGTGGGCGTGACGGTCGGCCAGGGAGTCGCCGGTATGGACGATATCCACCTCGGGATCTTCTTCTTCATCCTCTTCTAGAGGAAAAATTTTCTGAAATTCGCCGTAGTTTTCCCCTAAAACATCATCCACATATATGAAGGCGGCCTGGTCGAGCCCAATATCCACGAAAGCGGCCTGCATCCCCGGCAACACCCGCTGGACCCGCCCTTTATAGACATTTCCGGCGATGTCCGAGTAGTCTTGTCGTTCGATGAAAAGCTCGACGATGGTCCCGTCTTCCAGAAGAGCGACCCGGGTTTCATGTTCGGTGACATTGATGACGAGTTTTTTGTCCATGGGTCTTTCAATACTTTCAGAGTTTGAGGATGGACGCCCGCTTTACGGATTCTTCATCCAGGTCGAAAATTTCCTGAAGCAGGACCGAGGGGCGCACGGTCTGACCCGGAATCGTTTTCAGGCGCAGGTGCAGCTCCCGGGCAGAGTCCATGCGAATTTCCAGCACCGTCTCTTTCAGGTCGACGGTCCGAGTCCGCCCCTTGGTGGAGGTCCGGGTCAAGAGATGGTCCGGCCGGGCCTGAAAGCGGTCAAGCCGGTTCGGTTTGAACTCGCTGCCGTAAAGGGTGATGCGATAGACGGCTTCTTCCGGCGGTTTTCTTCCGGATTTGGGCGGGGCGATTCGGCAGGCGCGTACCTCAAGCCCTTCGGGCAAACGGCCTCGAAGCCCTTCGACGATCGATTCCGGACGGACATGACCGGGAACGGTCATGAAAAAGGCCTCTTTCCGGCTTTCCATGCCCAGGGGAATCGGGTCGGTGAAAGCGACCTTGGGCATGGGATGGTACCCTTCGGAGAACTTTACCGGAATGTTGGCCCGGCGAATGGCCCGCAGAAGAATCGAAACCATTTCCAGATGACCGAAAAAGCGGGCCGGCCCGGTTTTGGCATAGAAGACCTGAAGGGTTTTGAAGCCGTTTTCGGCCCCGGCTTTGATCGTATCCCCAGCGTCGATGGGAATGGTCTCCTCGGGGGCAAAGACCACCGGCTGAATTCGATCGAAGTCGCAGACCCCGCAGCCCTCGCACGCCCCGTCCCGGCAGTCGGGGGTGTGCTCTTCGGCCAGGGCCTTTTTCCACTCCCGCCGCAGAAACGTGCGGGTGACCCCGATGTCGATAACCTCCCAGGGAAGGGGTTCATCCGGTTGTCTCTCTCGAGCGGTGTAAAATTCGGGGTCGATGCCGGTTTCTTGAAACGCCGCTTCCCACAGATCGAACCGGAACCGATCACTCCATCCGTCCAGTCGGCACCCCTTTTCATAGGCCGTGATCAGCAATCGAGACAGCTGCCGATCGCCCCGGGACCAGACCCCCTCCAGAAAACTGACCCGGGGGTCCTGCCATTTGAATCGAACTCCCGGCAGATTCAGGCGGTCCTTGAGCCATCCGATCTTTTCCCGGGATTCCGATAGTGAGATCTGGGGGCGCCACTGAAAAGGGGTATGGGGCTTTGGAATAAAAGCGCCGACGCTGACGTTGATGTTGGGCTTTTTGCCTGTGGGGCCTCGCAGCCGGCGAACCTGTTCCACCAGATCGACGATGGCCGCCAGGTCCGCCGGGGTTTCGGTGGGCAGGCCGATCATGAAGTAGAGTTTGATCCCCTGCCACCCGGCGGCAAAGGCATCCTGAACCGTCTCCAGGATGTCGGGTTCGGTAATGTTTTTATTGATGACGTTGCGCAGCCGCTGGCTGCCGGCTTCGGGGGCGATGGTGAACCCGGTTTTTCGCACCCGCTTGATCTGGGCCATCAGTTCCGGGGTCAGGGTACCGGCCCGAAGGGAGGGCAGGGAGACGGCAATGTGTTCGGCCTCGCATCGGCGCATGAGGTCAGTCATCAGGGGGCTGATGGACCGATAATCGCCGGTGCTCAAAGAAAGCAGGGACAGATCTTCATATCCGGTGGCGGCCACCGCCCGTTCGGACTGGTCGAGAAGGGTTCGGGGGGCACGCTCCCGAACCGGTCGATAGATCATTCCCGCCTGGCAAAACCGGCAGCCACGGGTGCAGCCTCGGGCCACCTCCAGCCGCAGCCGGTCATGGATCGGTTTCCCGAAGGGCACCACCGGTGATTCCGGAAAGGGGGCGGTGTCCAGGTCCGGAAGCACCGCCCGGCGCACGGAAGCATATTCGGCATGGACCGGGTGAAGTTGCTGTCTGCCCCGGGAATCATATTCGGGTTCGAAAAACGAGGGGATGTAGACCCCGTCTAGGGTCGACCAGGTTCGAAGCAGATCGGTTTTATCCTGTTTGCCCGGTTTGCTCTGGCCGCCCCGGCCCCGCCATTCCAGCCAGGTTCGGGTGATTTCGGTCACCACCGCCTCGCCGTCGCCCACCACCACGGCGTCGAAAAAATCGGCCATCGGTTCTGGATTGCAGGTGCAGGGGCCGCCGGCGATGATCAGGGGATGGTCGGCGGTCCTGTCTTCGGCCAAAAAGGGGATGTTCCCCAGATCCAGAAGGGTGAGGACATTGGTGTAATCGAGTTCGTACAGCAGGCTGAACCCCACGATATCGAACCGGTTCAGCGGGGTCCCCGATTCCAGTGTCGGAATGGGGATGCCGGCTTCTCGAATCGCGGCTTCCATATCCGGCGCCGGAGCGAAGATCCGTTCAGCGGCGATCTCCTCGCGTCGGTTGAGAATGTCGTAGAGGATCTGAAGTCCGAAATGGGAGGTGCCGATTTCGTAAAGATCCGGAAAGGCGAGGGCGAAGCGGAGGCGGACCTTGGCCGGGTCTTTTCTGATCCGGTTGGTTTCGGAGCCGAGATACCGGCTGGGCTGTTCCACCAGCGGCAAGATGTCTTGAATGTCCTTCTTCGTCATGATATGTGTTGCGTCTGAGATTAACCTGCATTCCGTCGATGTCGGCAAACCATAACCATCATCAATAAAAAATAAACATTCATATTAAATTAAATTTACCAAAATGACAAAGCCTATTTTCATGAATCTGCCCCTCCGGCGGAAAACGGCGATTCTTGTCCTGATCCTGGTGCTTCTGACCGGCCTTCCGGTCCCGGCCGAAGAGGGCCCCTATAACCGGGAAAATGCGGTGGTGCGGGCCGTTCGCAAGGTCAGCCCGGCGGTGGTCAACATCAGCACCGAATACCCGGTTCGAGACCGCGGCCGGCCCTTCGGCGGCATGGACCCGATGTTCGAGTGGTTTTTCCGGGATTTTTTCGAGCCCGGGCCGGAGCGGCGGTATCGTCGAAACAGTCTCGGCTCCGGGGTCATTATCGACGGAAAGCGGGGCTTCATTCTCACCAATGCCCATGTGGTGGCCCAGACCGGCACCATCACCGTCAGCCTCAAGGATGAGCGGGAATTCGAGGCCGTCGTGATCGGGGCCGATCCCGACTCCGATCTGGCGGTGCTTCAAATCAAGACCGACGCCCCTCTGCCGGCGGTGGAGATGGGGGAGTCGGACGATCTCATGATCGGGGAGGACGTCATCGCCATCGGCAACCCTTTCGGCTTTTCCAATACGGTCACCACCGGGGTGGTGAGCGCGGTGAACCGATCCATTCGAGCCCGGGACACCGTCTACCATGATTTCATTCAGACCGACGCCTCCATCAATCCCGGCAACAGCGGGGGGCCCCTGCTCAACATCAACGGCGAGCTGATCGGAATCAATACCGCCATCTACGCCCGGGCCCAGGGGATCGGATTCGCCATCCCCATCACCAAGGCCAAACGGATCATTTCGGATTTGATCGAGCACGGGGAGGTCAGCCAGTCCTGGATCGGCATCACGGTCCAGGATATCGACCGGCGGTTGGCCCGGTACATGAAGCTGGACCGCCTGGACGGGGTGCTGATTCAACGGGTGGAGGCCGACAGCCCGGCGAACCGGGCGGGAATTCGGGAAGGGGACATCCTGTTGTCTCTGGGCGGATTCGATACCCGCACCACCGGGGATTTCTTTTCCGCCGCCAAGGGGTTTGTTCCCGGGGATCGGGTCACCCTGAGCCTGTGGCGGAACGGCGAAACGGTCCGAAAAACCTTGCGGGCCGAGGCGTTTCCATCTGAAAAGGCCCCGGAAATCGGGTATTCCCTGATGGGCGTTCGGGTCAAGGATGCCACCGGCGGGCGCAGCGGCGTGGTCATCACCGAGGTCCGGCCCGATTCCTACCTGGCCGGCATCGGGGTGGAAGCCGGGGATGTCATTCGCCAGATCGGCGAAATCGCGGTGGCGGACCGAACCGATTTCGACAAGGCGGTAATCAAATACCGCAACCGGCGCTCGGTGGTCATCCTTTTGCAGCGGGGTCAGCAGGCCTACTATATCACCGTCCGCTTGGGGTAGCTTGCGTTATACCGGATGCCTTCGCCGTGACAAACCCGGGAAATGATCTTAGCTTAAAGCCCGGGATCGGGTTTGTTTAAACACCCGGAGCGGCGAAACAGAGGCGAAGGAGGCACGACATGCCACATCCGACACATGCCTATTCTCTGAAACAGGCATATACCCTGAAATGGATTCGACGCATTGCGGAGGTGGATCCACCGGACTGGGACGCCCTGGCCGAACCGCTGAAGACCCCGCTGCTCGAATGGGAATGGCTCCACCAGCTGGAGGAATCCGGCAGCATCGCACCCGAGGCCGGGTGGCATCCCCGACACCTGACGGTCTGGAACGGCGGCCGCCTGGTCGCGGCGGCGCCGCTGTATATCAAGACCCACAGCGCCGGTGAATTCGTGTTCGATCATATATGGGCCGAACTGGCCGGGAAGCTCGGGATTCGCTATTACCCCAAACTGGTGGGCATGAGCCCGGTCACCCCGATCACCGGGTACCGGTTCTTAATGGCCCCCGGCATGAATGAAGCCGCCCTGACCCGTTCCATGCTGCAGGCGATCGACCGATTCTGCACGGAGAACACCCTTTCCGGGTGCAGCTTCCTGTTTTCCGATCCCGACTGGCAGGTTCTCGCCGCCCGATACGGGTATGTGAAATGGCTTCACCAGAGCTTTGTCTGGGAAAACCGCAGTTTCGACTCCTTCGAGGATTACCTGGGGATATTCAAGACCAATCAGCGCCGGAACATTCGGCGGGAGCGGAACATGATGGCCAAACAGGGAATTCGCCTGGAAGCCCTGGAAGGCGACGAGATTCCGCACCGGCTGATTCCGTTGATGTTCCGCTATTACGAGGCCACCAACGACCAGCACGGCCCTTGGGGGTGCAAGTATCTGAATCCGACCTTTTTTGAGGGGATCTATCGAACCTACCGCCACCGAATGCTGGTGATCGCCGCCTATCACCGGGTCGATTCCGAGCTTCCTGTGGGCATGTCTCTTCTGATTCACAAAGGGGAACAGCTGCTGGGCCGGTATTGGGGCGCCGCCGCAAAGATTCGGGACCTCCACTTCAACGCCTGTTATTACCGTCCCATTGAATGGGCCATTCAGAAGGGGGTTCGATATTTCGACCCGGGTGCGGGGGGCCACCACAAAACCCGCCGGGGATTTCGGGGGATCGGAAACTACAGCCTGCACAAGTTCTACGACCACCGGCTGGAATACCTGATGCGGGCCCACATCGGGGAAATCAACCGGATGGAGCAGGACCATATCGACGCCCTCAATGAGGACCTTCCCCTTGCCCAAAGAGAGTAGAGCCTTCTCCTCATCTATTCTTCCTCCAGGGTCGTCTTGAGCGGATATCCGTGCTCCCGGGCGATATGGGTGACGGTGGTCACCTTGGTCTCGGCCACCTCGAACGGATAGACCCCGCATACCCCCCGGCCTTTGCTGTGAACCTGCCACATCAGCTGGGCCGCCTCTTCGGCGGACTTGTGAAAAACGCTCATCAGGATCTGAACCACGAACTCCTTGGTGGTGAAGTTGTCGTTGTGAAGCAGAACCTTGTACATGGGCGGTTCCTTGACCTCATCCTCGACCTTGGTTTCTGTTTTTTCGATGGTATCGCTGTCGTGTTGACTCATCCTCATTCGCCTCCTGTCCTTCAAGAGCCGGATCGGCTCTAAACCCTTAAGCTAACGCGACTGAGTCAAAAATCAAGCCGTCCTTCACCATTCAAATACCTGCCCCTTGGTTACAAACCCTTTGAATCCGTCCGCCTTCGGTTCCTGGATCGGGTTCGGCTGGTAATGATAGAGCCAGGTTTTCCGTCGAATCCGGTCGGGCAGCGTACACAGTTCCTCATAATGGGCGTGAACCCGGCTTCTGAGGAGGTTGGTTTCGCAGTCGTGAAAGATCACGGCGGCCGACTCCCCCCACCGAAGGATCTGCTCGGGCCGAAACTGGGTGTCGGTGGTGATGAAGATCTCCGGCCCCTCGCCTTCGCGAATGCGAAGCCCGTAGCTGTAGTGATTCCGGTAGCCGGCGATCACATGGTCCATTCGAACCAGGGTAAACCGGATCCGTTCCCACTCGAAGCGTCCGTCCGGGGCCAGAGAGCGGCACCGGAAATAGTCGGTAAGGTGCATGTTCTTGCCTTCGATGCACCTCAGGCCGGCCTTCAGCCCATGATTCCACATATCGTGCATCAGGGCCGATTCCATAAACAGCCGGGGACGACAGGAATCCGGATGGAAATAGGTGGAAAAGGCCAACCCCTCCATGCCGCCGATATGATCCGAGTGCAGATGGGAAATGTAGACGGCATCGATGGCGGTACAGAGGGCTTCCGGGGAGATACCGCATTCTGCCAGGGAAAACCGGATATCGGAGCCGCAGTCGATCAGCAGCCGGCGGCCGGATGCGGCGGTGACCAGCATGTTGGATTGATACAGAGCCGGGGTGCTGAAGGCCCCGCCCACCCCGATGAACTGGATTTTCATTCCTTCCCTCCCGGCGCCGAATCGGGCAATGCATTGGTCCCGGGGGGCTCTATCAGCCCCTTCAGGAACGTGTCGGCTTCCGGCGGCACCGAGGTGAATCGAATTCGGAAAACCGGGGGGGCATCCCCGACGAGTTTGATCACCTTTCCGTACACCTCCTCGGTGATTTCCCGACCCCCTGAATCGATCAGAGATATCCGCAGGTCGGTGAGCCATTCCACCGCCGAATCGGACCGGACCTCGACCATATCCTTTCCTGTTCGAACCACCTCGCCTTCGAGCATGGTTTCACACGCCAGTTTGCCTTCCAGGGCCGTAAACCGGATCGGCAGCGGGGTCGTGAGAGGCGTCAGCTCGATGGGGGTCTTTTCGGAAAGATAGAGCCCGTACCGGCCGCCGATCCCCCCGATCTCGTAGATATTGACGGGGGTTTTAAACCCCTTGGGCAGGATTCGATACCGGTCGTCGATGCGCAGAATATCGCCGCAGGCCTCGCAGGTGCTATCGGAGATAAGGATCTGCCCCCCGACGGTATAGGATTCGATTCGGGAGGTCAGGTTCACGCACTGGCCCACCACTCCGTATTTGGAGCGTTTTTCCGATCCGATATTGCCCACCACCAGATCCCCGGTGTTGATGCCGATTCCCTGGGCTACCTCCGGAAAACCGGTGGCCCGGTTTCGTTCATTCACCGCCTCCATGGCCAGCTGCATCTCCAGGGCGCAGGCCACGGCCCGGCGGGCGTCGTCTTCCCGCAGAATGGGGGCGCCGAAAATCACCAGGATGGCATCCCCGATGAACTCGTCGATGGTCCCCTGGTATTTCAGAATGATCTCGATCATGGCTTCGAGATAGATGTTGATGATCCCCAGCACCTTTTCCGCCGGAAGCCGTTCGCTGATGGCGGTGAATCCCCTCAGGTCGCTCATCAGGATGGTAAGCCGCCGTTTGTCCCCGCCCAGCTGGGCGCCCTCGCCCTCATGAGACAGAAGCTCCTCCACCACCTCGTCGGAAAGATACCGGCCGAAGGTCTGACGAATCAGCCGCTGGCTTTTTCGGACCTCCTGATAGGCCTCATCCAGTTTCTGATAGGCCTCATCCCTTTCCAGCATGTTGATGTATCCCTTGGAGTGGTAGCGAATCCGGGCGATTACCTCCAGCCGGTCCGGCAGCTTGACCATATAGTCGTTGGCCCCCAGCCCGAAGGCCTTGGCCTTGATCTCGGGATCTTCCTTGCTGGAGAGCACGATCAGGGGCACCTCCCGGGTTTTCCGGTTGGCCCGAAAATAGCGCACCAGTCGAAGCCCGTCCATTTCCGGCATGACCAGGTCCTGGAGAATCACGGTAGGGGCCACCGTATTGGCCATTTTGATGGCCCGGGTCGGGTCCTGACAGTAATGAAAGTCGATGTCCCGTTCGCCGATCAGCATGCGTCGAACGGTTTCGCCGATCAGCTGCTGATCATCCACCAATAGCACGGTGATGCGGTGTAGGGTAAAATTTTTTTCAGGCTCCATGGGGGGCCTTCAGGCGGTTCGAGAGAGGGCCTTGAGAATGGCCGGCGCGATTTTGTCGATGGGAAGCACCTCGGTCGCCGCGCCGATTTCCTTGGCCGCTCGGGGCATGCCGTAGATGACGCTGGTCGATTCATCCTGGGCGATGGTGTGCCACCCGGCCCGGTGAAGGGTCAACAGCCCCTCGGCCCCGTCTCGACCCATACCGGTGAGAAGCACCCCTACGCACCCGATGCGGCGATAGGGCGTCGGTCCGGGCTTGCCCGGACAGTAGCCGACCAGGCTTTTAAAAAAGACATCCACCGACGGGTGATAGGGTGAATCCGATTCGCCGGGAATGTACGAAAAGGTATAATCCGGGGTCAGAATCAGATGATCGTCGGTTCCTGCCACGTACACCACACCGGCTGCAGGCCGCCCCCCCTCCACCGCCAGTTTCACCCGAAGGGAGCACTGGGCGTCGAGCCAGTCGACAAACCCGGCGGAAAATTCTTTGTCCACATGTTGAATGACCACCAGGGTCGCCTCCAGGGTTTCCGGAAGCGGGGAGAGGATATCTGCCAGCGCCTTGGGCCCGCCTGCCGAGGAGCCGATCACCACAAGGGGAGGACGGGGAGATGCGGTTTTGCGCACCCGGACCGGGATATGGTTCTGTTTCAGTTTTTCCACCGTCTGGATTTTTTTATGGAGCAGGTGTCGAGCCTGAACGGGGTCGATCGTCTCATCTGTTCCATTCGAGGCGGAAAAAGGAAGATGGATCACATCCAGGGCCCCGTGGCTCATGGCGTCGAAGATTTCGGAGGTGTGGTCCTCCACCTGATGGGTGATGAGGAGGATGGCGCAGGGCGATTTTTCCATGATCCGGCGGGTGACCTCCACCCCGCTCATGTCCGGCAGGACCAGTTTTATCAGGATCAGGCCGGGAAGGTCCCTCGAGAACCGGTTCATCGCCTCCGTTCCGGTTCGGGCCGTCCAGGCGATCTCATGGTTCGGGAGATTCCGGATAACTTTTTCTATCTCTTTTTGGACCCGATCCCGGTCGTGGACGACGGCGATCCGCATCAGGCCACCTTAAACCGGGTGATCTCGTCCTGAAGCCCTCGTGCCGCCTCGTTCAGCTGTTCGATGGCCAGAAAGGATTCCTTGAGCGATTCCATGGTCTGCTTCATTTCACCCCCCAGGCTGACCATGGCCCCGTCGATCTTTCGAGCCCGTTCCGACTGAAACTGCATCGACTTGTTGACATTGTCAAAGGAGGGCGAAATGGACTGAACCTGTTCGATGATCCGGGTGAGCTGCCCGCTGATGCGGGTGACGTCCTCGGCGCTTCGCTGGACCTCTTTAATAAAGGCATCCATCTCCATCACCCCAGCCGAGACCGCCGACTGCATGTCCTGGACCATCTGTTCGATGTCCAGGGTGGCCACTGCGGTCTGGTCGGCCAGTCGGCGGATCTCCCGGGCCACCACCGTAAAGCCCCGGCCGTATTCTCCGGCCTTCTCCGCCTCGATGGCGGCGTTGAGGGAGAGCAGGTTGGTCTGGTCCGCCACCTTGGTGATGGTGGTGACCACCGAGGTGATGTTGGAGGCCTTTTCGTTGATGGCCTCCAGCTTTCCGGAAATCGATTTGGAGGCGTCCTCCATATGGACGATGGCCTCCTTCATGCGGGCCAGGTCGGTCTGGCCGCTGGCGGCGAATTCGGCGGTCTCTTCGGACATGGCGGCCACCTGCTGCATAGTCTCCACCAGCTGCCCCGACACCTTGGAGATTTCCGCCACCGATTGAATGACGTAATCGGTGGAGGTTACCTGATTGGAGATAATGCTCTCCTGTTGTTTGGAGGTGGCGGCCAGCTCGGTGGAGGAGGAGGAGACCTGAATGCAGGATTTCTGAACCTGTCCGATGAGCGCATTGAGGTTATAGACCATATCGCTCAGCTTGGCCACCAGGTTGCCGATCTCATCGTTCCGGTCCAGACGGAACCGGGTGAGGAGTTCACTCCGGTCCAGCTGGATTTTGGCGGTCAGGTCCCCTCGGGAGATGTCCTCCGCAAAGGCCACCGCCTTGTCCAGGGGGACGATGATGCGGCGGCCGATGATCCAGCCGATCAGGATCATGAAAAGAATGGAGACCAGACCGGCGATCCAGACGAACTGCCGGGTGAAATCCCGCACCCGAATCGCTTCCTCTTCGGCGGCGGCCCGCAGATTCCCGGCCAGGGCCTGGATCCCTTCCAGGCTGTCGGTCATGGCGGCGGTGTTCTGTTTCATGACCGCCTGCAGGCCCGCCATATGGATCTGGTTCTCGATCCAGCGGATGCGGGTGTCGTGAATCTCCTGAAGAATCTCCAGCAGCAGGGCGAGGTTCTTTTCAATGGCCCGGGCCAGGGCCGACAACTCCTCGGATTTCGCCACCCCTTCTTTGAGAATCCCCAAGGCGGTCCGGGCTGCGGCGGCGGCTTCCGGTATCGCCGCTTTTTGAATCTGTTCGATCCGGCTCTTGTTCTCGGCCAGCAGAATCTGACGGCCGTGGGTGCTGAGATTGGCCGCCGCCAGTCGCAGGTCGTTGCAGGCCTTTTGAAGCTGGGTCAAATCGCCTTTGAGAAGGTCCCGCACCGCCGCCTGAAGCTCCTCGGTCTTCTCGTCGGTGGCCATATACTCCCGCAAGGCGATTTTTTCCCGCATGGCCGCGAAATTGATTCGGTTGAAAATCGCCTGGGCATCCTTTTGAAGTGTGGTGCTGACCGAATCGAGGGAATCGATGAGTTGATCGATGCGGGACTCCAGATCCAACCCGGTCTGCATGGATGCGAAAACCGCGGCATCGGTGTTGAGAAAGGTGTTGTAGATACTGGTCAACCGGTCGATCTGAGGCGCCGTCTCGGCCCGGTCTGAGGCCAGCGTCCTCAACCGATCGAGGCTTTCTTCAAAGGCGCCTTCCAAGGGGGTGCGTTTGGTCAGCGGCGCCAGTTCGGCCTTGGATTCCGCATTCCGGATCTGGGCCTGCCGCTCGATGAAGGCGGCCATGGCCACCCGTATTTTCTGATTCGCCGTCTCCAGAGGCAGAACGATTCCGGTGAGCCGGGCCTGGCTTTGCACCAGTTGGTTGTTGGAGTATTGGCCGGCGGCGGCCAAAGCGACCACCACCGCCACCCCGAAGAGGACCAGACTGATCAGCAGTTTCTTGATGGTTAGATTCATCTTTTTATCCGTTTCTCCGTGGGGTTCGCTTTCGTTTATCCTCCAGGCTTACAATCTTGTTCTTCGGGTGTTGCGCTCCCGAGCCCCTGTCTGCGTCGGGTTCGCCGATGAGATCGGCCACCGCCTCGATCAGCTTGTGGTCGTTGAAGTCGGTTTTGGTCAGGTAGTAATCGGCGCCGCACCGAAGTCCCTGCAGGCGATCTTCTTCGGAGGCCTTGTAGGAGACCACGATCACCGGCAGGAATTTGAGTTCGGTATGCGCCTTGATATTCCGAATCAACTGGAATCCGTTCATTCGGGGCATGTCGATGTCGGTGACCACCATGTCGTAGGATTCGGTACGCAGGTGGTTCCAACCGTCCATGCCGTCTACGGCGGTGTCCACCTCGTATCCTCGGTTTTCCAGCAGCTTCCGTTCTTTCTCCCGAACGATGAAGGAATCTTCCACCACCAGAATCCGCCGGGAAGGGGGAGCCGATTCCGGGGCCTCTCCTGCCGAGAGTTTGCCCAGCCGCCGCTGCCCGGAAAGCCGCTTTCCAATGGAGTGGACCAGGTCTTCCACATCGAAGATCAGGACCGGGGAGCCGTCCATCATGGTGGCCGCCGCATTGATATCCGGAATTTTGCCCAACCGGGGGTCCAGGGGCCGGACCACCAGTTCGCTTTCTCCGAGAAAGCGGTCCACCACCAGGCCATAGGCGTGGTTCCTGTCGCTGATCACCACCACGTTGAAGACTTCCCGGGCGGCCGCCGGTTTTTGTAAATCCAGCACCTCGTGGATATCCACCAGGGCGATGTTTTGGTCATCCAAACGAAAATACTGCCGATCTTCCACGATATCGATGTCGGCCTCTCCCAGTTTGAGGCATCGGTCGATGCGGGCCAGGGGAAAGGCGTAGGGCTCTTCGGCGATTTCCACCAGAAAGGTGCGGATCACCGACAGGGTGAGGGGAAGCTCCAGTTGAAAAGTGAGCCCTCTGCCGGGATCGGACAGGGTCCGCACCAACCCGCCCACCTCGTGAACCGCGCTGTGGACCACATCCAGCCCCACCCCGCGTCCTGAAATTTCGGTGATTTCATCGGCGGTGGAAAAGCCCGGAAGAAACAGAAACTCCATCAGCTCCGCTTCGGACAACCGACCCAGGATGTCGGGCTGGGCCATCCGCTGGTCCTGAATCCGCTGCCGCAGGTCCTCCGGGTGAATGCCCCGTCCGTCGTCGGAGACGGTGATCATCAGCATTCCGGCCCGGTGAACCGCCTCCAGCCGAATGACACCGGTTTCCGGTTTGCCGGCGGCCGACCGTTGAGCCGGGGATTCGATGCCGTGGTCCACCGCGTTGCGGAGCAGGTGATTGAGAGGGGCGTCCAGCTTTTCCAGAATGTCCCGGTCGACATCGGTGGACTCCCCGAATACCTGGAGCCGGGCCTTCTTTCCCAGTTCCCGGGCCAGATCCCGGACCAACCGGGGATACCCCCGAATGCCGTCGGCAAAGGGGCACATCCGCACCCCGACCACCTCGTGATAGAGCCGGTCCGAAAGGCGGGCGCTCATGCTGGTGTACATGTCCAGGGTATTGACCTGTTCATTCAGAAGGCGGGTGCAGCCTTTAAGTTTTTCCCGGGACTGAAGGGTCAGCTCCTGAAGCCGTTCATCCCCGTTTTCACGGGAAATCAGCCGTTGAAGCTCTTCCAGTGTGCGGGCCATTTCGGAATGGCCGCGTTTCAGCGCCATCAGTTCATCCTGGAACAAGGGCAATCCCCGGGCGGCCACCACGACCTCTCCGGCCAGCCCCATGAGACGTTCGATCTTGCCGGCGGTCACCCGGACCATGCGCCCCTTTTCACTGGATCTGTCTCGGATCGGCGCTTCGACAAGATCGCTTTCATCTGGTTTCTTTGCGGCTTTTGCGTCGTCGGGTCCATCCGGCTCGACGGCGGCATCGCCGTTGCCTGTGAGATCCCCGGCATCGGCTGTATCCCCCGCCGGGGCCGGATTGGCCCGGGCGGCGGGTTCGGAGCGCTCGAAGATCGGGTTGACAGCGGATTCCGGAGCAGCCGAATCCGTTTCAGGGTTCGTGTCGGGGGCGGTGACGGCGGTAATGGCGGCGATCAGCCGATCGATTCGGGGTGAATCTCCGACCGCCGCTTCGCCGGCTTCAGCGACCTGAATCAGGGCGTCCACCGACTTGAGCAGCACGTCGATGTGCTCGGGGGAAAGCGGCATCCGTTTTCTCTGAATGGTGACGAAACAGTCCTCCAGGGTGTGGGCGATTCGAACCGCCGTATCCAGATCCACGATTCGGGCCCCGCCCTTGATGGAGTGGGCCGCGCGCATCAGGGATTCGATGGCGGCGAAATCAGAAGGGTCGTTTTCCAGTGCGAGAAGCCCCTCGTTCAGGGTGACCGCGTGGGTCTCCACCTCCGTCTGAAAAAGCTCCAGCATGTCGTCCTCCGCCGGCGTATGCCGCCCCTCGATATCTTTGCTCATTGTACATTCCTCGAGAGGTGAAAAAAGAGGAGTTCGGCATCCAAAAGGGCCACATTCATCTCCTTCCAGCGGAATATGTCCTGGGTGAAGGCCGATTGGGCCATCGCCACCGTGACCGGTACATTCTGAAACTGGCTCGGATCCACCCGGAAGATGCCCAGAATATCGTTCACCGGAAAGACCCATTTTTCGCCGTCTCGATCCAGAACGATCATTCGTTTATGGGTGTGCGGGTCGGCTTCGTCGCCGCGGGAGTCGATTTCCAGAAGCCGGTGAAAAGAGACGCACAGCTGAATCTCTCCGTGGACATGGACGATGCCCAACAGGACCGGGCTTTTCCGGTGGGGCAGGGTGTGAAACCGCTCGGCGTGGATCACCTCGGCCAGAAGCCGGGTGGGCAGGGCCAGCCATTCCCGTCCGATTCGAAAAATGATCACCGAGAAGGTGCCGGGGTCCTCCTCGATCTTTTTTTCGGCCATCGCTTCGGTCCACTCATCCCGATAATCGGCGGGAATATCCCGCTCCAGGAGTTCCCGTCCGTTTCGGGTATAGACCTCGCAGTTCCGGCAGTGGATCACCCGTTCCAGTTCGGGGCAGACCGCGTTTCCGGGGCTGAATACCCCGATCCGCTTCCAGCAGTTTTCCCGTTTGGCGACGATGTCGGTGTCCGCCATCAGTCCTCCCGCCGACGGCGGATGCGATCGGCCCGCCGCCGAAGTCGATCGGCCCGCTCACCATCACCCCCCTGTTCCGCGATGATGGTGAGAAGGTCCATGGCCGCCAGATGGTCCGGGTCGAGATAGATGGTCCGGTTCAGCCATTTTTCGGATTGAAGGATGTCGCCCATGGCCTGCTGAATCATACCCATCAGAAAATGGGCCTCCACATGGGTGGGGTCGACCTCCAGAAACCGCCGGCAGAGATCCAGGGCCTCCGGGATCTCCCCCCGGTCGGCTTTTGCCCGTGCGGCTTCGAACAGGTCGGCGTTGTCGGCCGTGGTTGAATCGGGCACGGGTGCGGAGGAATGGCCTGAAGTTTCCTCCGGCGCGGGGTCGGGGGGCGGCATCTTTTCCACCGGTGCTTGGGGCGCTCGTTTCAACAACACCGGCGGAGACTCGGTGGAGAGCGGTCCGCTGGCCTCGATATCCGTCGGCGGCGGGTCCGAAAAAGGAGGAGCGGAATTCGATTCCGGGCAGGTTTCGGACCGTTTGCAGGCGAAGGCCCGGGTATCCGGAAGCCAGACAAATCCGTCATTCCGGAACGGACCCTGTTCGGCATGGCCTAAAAAGAGAAGGCCGGACGGGGCCAGAAGCCGTTTGATCGCCTGAACCACCCGCTGTTTGGCTCGGTCTCCGAGGTAGATCAGCAGGTTTCGGCAGAAAATGATGTCGTAGGGCGATTCATGGGTCAGAAAATCATCCGCCAGCAGGTTTGCCTGAAGAAATCTCAAACCGGTTTGAAAGGAAGGGTGGATTTGAAACCCGTTATTCCGAGGGGTGAAATGGGCATCCCGAAACGCAAGCGCCTTTCCGCGAAAGGAGCCCGCCGGATAGACGCCTTTTCTGGCGGTTTTCAAGGCCTGGGCGCTGATATCGACGGCATCGATTCGAACCCGATCCTGGGCAAGGCCCGTGTCCTTCAGGGTGATGGCGATGGAATAGGGCTCTTCACCGGTGGAGCAGGGAATGCTCAAAATGCGAAGCTGAACATTCGGGTTTGCGGGAAGCCATTCGCAGATCAGGTATTGCCTCAACAGGACAAACGCCTCCGGATTTCTGAAAAACCAGGTCTCCGGGACCACCACCTGTTCGACCAGGGCCTCCCATTCATCGGGGTGGCGATGGAGGCATTCCAGATAGGCCCCTATACCCGGAAGGTTGAGGGCGGCGGTTCGGCGAAGCACGGTACGGTGAATGGATTCGGGCCCGACAGTGTCCGCCGCCAGACCGATTCGCTCCTCCAGGAGAGATTCAATCGCCTCAAACGGCATCCGGCTCCCCCTCCGCTTCCGGCACCCCCATGCAATCCGGCAGGTAATCCAGATCGATGCGCTGAATCAGGGTTCTGTCTTCGATCATGACCGACCCCAAATAGGGGGTTTTTTCAAACCGGATGGGCGGAGACGCGGCCGCCGTGTCCAGCCGGCGAACCGTTTCGGTCACCCGCTCGGCGATGAGACCCAACAGAGACGGGGTTTTTCGATGGCCGTAGTAATCCACCAGAATAATTCGGGTGGACAAGCGCAATTCGCAGGGCTGTCCCTGGATCAGCCGCTTCAGGTCGATCACCGGAACAATGTCGCCCCGGTAATTGAAAAATCCGCCGAACCATTCGGGTGCATGGGGAGCCCGTTTCAGGGACATCATGGGGACGATTTCCCGAATTCTTTCGCAGGTGATGGCATAGGCCGAATCCCCGAGGTAAAAGAGCAGAGTCAGCATAAAACGCGTTTCCGTTCTTCTGATGAGTCACATATACTCATAAACATTCAACCTATTTATATCAGAGTGGAATATCATGACAAGGGTAAAAATCCCAACTCGGGATTTGGACTTGACACCCGAATAAATATCCCGCATAAAAAATCCGTCACTCCCAAACAGAAGCGATGCCGCCGGGTTTTCGGCACCGGTTTTTTTATTTGAGACCGGTCACCCTCGCTGTCGGCAGATCCGGCCGAATAATTCGGAAGCGGCGCAATCGTCGGAACCCGGGTGCGCGTCCGGAAGGCGGGGGGGCAGCAGCATATGCCTCGTTGCCGAAAGCCCAGCTGCCAAGAATATGACGAAGGTAGCGAGGATCGGTTTCAAACCGGTCCAGAGCGGCGGGGATTAGATCTTTGTCTATTCGGCGGGAATAGGGGCAGTCCCAGATCACCCATTGTCCGTGCTCGGCGTCGAGGGCATAATAGTCAAAAGGAAATATGCGGCAATCGGGTGGGCGCACCGGGTAAACGGCACAGATTTTCCGGCCGGGATCAAAAAGGGTGCAGTACCCGTCCGCCCGGCATTTAAGGTGAAAACCTTGTCCGGTTTCCTCGAAAAATCCGGCGGCGCCCGTCTTCAGAATCAGCCGAATATCCTCCCGGGAGACGGGCGGCGGGGAGAAGTGGCGGATTGAACAGCACCAGCGGGTTGCGCATTCCCGAATGCAGACGGAATCGATGATGGGTTGAGGGATAACCATCGGTCAGGAAAAACCTGGGTTAGTTGGAATGATCGGGTAGAATGATCGAATGCTCGGTTGAGAAGACCGCTTCCCGATCGTTTTTCCCGGGCGTCGGCCTTGGTAAAACCGGAGTATCCTGCTTTGCAGACCTTCTGTCAAGAAGGAGTTGATATTCATATTCAGAACAGACAGCGAGTGCCATGATTATCCGATGCGACCACTGCGCCACCGCCTTCGATCTGGATGAAAAACTGCTGAAACCCTCGGGGACCAAGGTCCGTTGCGCAAAGTGCAAAACCGTCTTTCTCGCGCGTCCGCCCGAACCCCCGGGTCTGGTTGACCCGGAAACACCGCCTTCCAAACCGAAGCCGCCGTCTGAACCGTCGCCGTCGGAGACCCGGCCCGCCCGATCCAGACGATACGTCTCATTTCGAAAACGATTGATGATGTTTGCCCTGCTGTTGATCGGTTTTTTTGCGGTCATCGTCATTCCGGTGGAACTCTATCGGCCGATTCAGGAACTGTATCGGCTGATCGAGAGCGCGCAAACCCTGATCGCGGGCATCCGCTCCTCGGTGAAGTCCGAAGAACTCGCCCGAATGAACGAGTTCGCCCTGCGGACCATCGACAACAGCTCCATTCAATATGACCGGAACCGGGAGTATTATTTTCTATCTTTCAATATGATCCTGATGGAAGGGCAGATTCTTCCCGAAGAGGAGGTAGTGAAGTACGATGAGGCCCTCGCGTATTTCGGCGGCCGGGAGGGCTTCGACTATGAAAAACTCAAGGAGACCGGAATCTACTGGAATCAGCGGTTTCTTCTGGATAAAGGCATCCTGGAGATTTTTCGGAAGTACAAGTTCCTGCTGCGGAAAGCCGTGGACGAAGCGATCGCCGCCGGTTTTCAGCTCAGCGGCATCATGATCATGATCGACTCCGGCAAAAAAGAAGGGTTTTTTCAGAACCATATCGCCTATGTGATCGACAGTTTCGATTGGTGGGGATCGGGGTACAGCGGTGAACCCTATCTCATCGAGCCCGATTCCGAGTTCTGGCGCCGGGCGGCCCTGATCGGGGTGCCCGGATACGGCCACAATCCCATCCATGATCCGGAAAACGGGTACCTGCCCCGGTTCGACACCGACGCCGACGGTACCTGGTTCAGCGTCTGGCACACCACCGAAATCAACGGGCTTTTCAATCTGTTGAACGTCGATTTCGAAGCCGGCCGGATCAAACGGATTCTGTGGATGATCACCGGGGTGGTGGCGGGCGCCGGCGTTCTCTTGCTGCTGATCTCTTATCTCTTCGCCCACTGGTACAGCCGGCTGGTGACCCGTCCCATTCGGGAATTGACCAAAGGGGCCCAGGAGGTGTCGGCCGGAAATTACGATTATGAGGTGCCGGTGATTTCCGAAGATGAACTGGGGGAATTTACCAAGCAGTTCAATCAAATGACTCGGGGCCAGCGGGAACGGCTCAACCTTATGGAAACGATGGAAAAGTTTTTGTCCAGGGAGCTGGCCGAAAAAGCAGCCGAGCGGGGGCTGGTTCTGGGCGGGCAGAAATCGGAGTGTACCGTCATGTTCACCGATTTTGCCGGTTTTTCCACCATTACCCAGAAGATGTCGGCCACCGAATCGGTCAACATCCTCAACTCCTATTACGACGGGCTGATTCCCATCATCAAGAAATACGGCGGGTTTCCGGACAAATATATCGGGGATGCCATCGTGGCCCTGTTCGGGGCGCCGGTCCGGCTGGAGGACCATGCCGAGCGGGCGGTGGCCTGCGCCATTGAAATGCAGTGGAAAATGCGGGACATCAACAGCCGCCGAAAGCGGGAAGGGAAAACGGTGTTCGAAATGCGAATCGGCCTCAACAGCGGCGAGGTCATCGTCGGGGCCATCGGCTGCGACAAGAAGCTCGAATACACCTCCATCGGAGAGACCACCAACCTGGCCAACCGAATGGAGTCGATCTGCGATATCGGCCATGTGATGATGGCCGATGGCACCTACAGCCTGATTCAGGACATCTTCTTCAAGGGGGTCCATATCCGCCGGACCCCGGACCAAATTCAGGTCAAGGGGTATCCCGAACCGGTTTCCGCCTTTCGAATCTTCGTGGACAATCGGGAGATCGGCAAACACCCCCAGGGTGCGGAATCGATCCGGTCCTTCTACTCCTACACGGAAGTCGACCACGAACTGAAGTACAGCGCCAAAGAGGTGGAAGGGGTGTCCTTCGCCCGCACCGCCGACTATGTGCGGGACTGAAGCCGTCGATGGCGGCATCGATCGCAGCCTTGGGCGCAGCCCCGGAAATTACAGCCCCGGCAGACCGCCGAATTCTTCCCGCAGATAGGGGGGCAGGCAAAACCAGCCTTTGACCCCCTCCGGGGTCAGGGTCTTGAGCCCCGGAATGGTTTTCAGATACTCCGCGGAGACCCGCTCCGGGTCCAGATCGGTCTGCCCTTTTCCGGCCAGCAGGAAGCCCCAGGACCCGGTCGCGTAAAAAGGGATGGGGATAGCCAGGGGTTTCAGGACCGGGAAATAAGGGGCCACTAGAGGAATCACCTCGAACCAGGTTTTTTTATAGAACAGGAAGTCGGCGATGATCTGCATCATCACCCCGCCCGGCTTCAGGGCCCGGGCCGATTTTGCATAGAATGCCTCCGAGATCAGCGGGGATTCGAAAAGATAGGGGTCGGTGGAATCGATGAGCAGGGTATCCAGGGATGCTTCCGGACACTCGTCCAGGTAATCGAATCCATCTCCCACCCGCACCCTCAGCCGCGCGTCCGATTCACACGCCGCCCATTCCGGAAAATACCGTCGGCAGATCGTCAGGATTTCCGGGTCCAGTTCGCAGAGGGTCAGCCCGGTCACGAAGGAATGCTTCAAGACCTGTCGGGCCAGGGCGAAATCCCCGCCGCCGATGATCAATACCTCCTGATCGCCTTCCCTCATGGCCAGGGGAATATGGGCCATCGGCTCATGGTAAAAGGCTTCCATGGAGTCGCTCACATTGAAGATATTGTCCAGCATCATCACCCGGCCCGCTTCCCGAGTGTCGAACACCAGAATGTCCTGGTATCGGCTTCGGCCCTGATACAGAATCCGCTCCGACCGGAAGAAATTGCCGTATGATTCCCCGTCTCTGTCGGTAATATATACGCCGCGTTCCATGCGATCCCCTCTCCTGATTTTTTTCGATCTTTTCGACGCTCGAGGTGATGAAGTGTCCCCATGGGTAATATGGCATAGGGGGCGCCGCTTCGCAAGAATATTCACCCGGCCCCTACCCTGTAATATGCGAATTCCTATGGAAAAACCGGCCATCGGTTCGGTCCGGCAAAGATCTTGACACACCGGTGAACCCTGTGCTAATTTCTGAAAAATTTCAAAATCATCGCCCATAAAATTCGCTCGAATCAGACGCTTTTCCGGAAACCGGATCCATGCAGGCATTAAATGAAAGATAAAAAACAGGCGAATTCGACCGACAAAACCGCATCCTTCGAACCCAAGAGGAACGACCGGCCCGACAAGGACCAGACCCTCGATCTGACTTCGGGAATGGTGGTGGAATCCCGGTTCGATGAAAAAACCATCTTCGCCCCCGGCGGGGATCTGGAGGCACTGGATCTGTCGATGGAGGACGTCATCGAACCGGTGGAAGAGACGGTGGCCGTTCGGGATGCCCGAACGGTGGTCATCCCCCCTTCCGAGGCGGATGCCGATACGTTTGAAGTCGACGCGGGGGATCGGTTTGTAGATTCCAAAGAAGATGCTTCGGAAGCGCCCCTTCTCACTCCCGATCCCGGGGCCCGACCCGGAGAGGAGGATGCGGCGGAGATCCCGGAGATCGATCTGCCCTTTCTGGACCGGGACCATGTCACCCTGGTGGACCCCATCGACGGGCTGAAGGATGAAGAAGACGGCTCGAAAGATTCGAACCGGACTTTGACCGATACACCCTCGGCATCATCCGACGACGCCGAATTCGAGGGATACCAGGAAACGGTGTTTGATCGGGATGTCAGTACCGTCATCGCCCCCATCTCCGAAGCGGGCGATACCGGAACGATACCGGATGTGGAGGAGGATGAGGTTCTGGATCTCGAGGATGCCATGATCGTTCAAGCGGAAGCGGCCGAACCGCCTTTATCGCCGGATTCCGAAGACAATCCGGAAGCCGATACCACCATCCTGGATCTCGGCGGTCGCACCCTGTACACCCCGAAGAATCCCGACCCGGAAGCGGACGCCGCCGATCCGGCCGATTTGGATGACGAGGAGGAGCCCATTATCGACCTCGGGGCCGAAACCGGGGTCATTCCCGATCGGCCGAAAGACGCCCCGCCTGTCGAAGCCGATGCCCAGACCGAGGATCAGGCCGATGTTGATCTGGACGCAAACACCATCCTCTCCGAGCCTTCCATGACCGATGCGCTCCCCCCGGAAACCGAACCGGAGGAGGAGATTCTCGAACCTGAACCGATTCCGGCGGAACCGATTTCCAAGAAAGCCGAAGCCGCCGATCCCGTCGAGGGACCTTCCGAAGAACTGTTTCAGGCGGAAGACCCGGATGAACCGCTTCTGGAAGAAGACCCGGCCGAACGCCGGAACGATGGGGATTTTTCTTCCCAAGAGGGGCTTACCGCCCTGGATCTTTTCGACAGTTTCAGCGAGGCGGAGCAGGGGCCGGACCTGACCGATCCCATCGGCCTGATCGATGTGCTGGGTGCGGATATCGGTCATGCCGGACCCGGGACCGACTTCCTGAGCCGGTTGGAACAGGGGTTTTCGTCCGTAAAAACACCGCCCGAAGCGGAGGCGTTTCCGGCCGAAAAGATCCCGGTCGAACCGGTCCTGAATGCATCCGATCCGAATCCCGAAACGCCGTCGACCGACCCACAGACGGTGGAACCGGAACCGGCCCCGGACATGACCGAAGGCCCGGCCGAAGAAACCGAAGCCCCTTATGAATCTGTGCAGGAGGGGGCGGGGCCTGAAGGCCTCAAGGGGACCGATTCCGGGGCTTTCGAGGAAGCCGAAGACCCCGAATTCGAAGCGGAGGGAATCGGTTCCGTATCCCCCGAGCAGCTGGAAGAGGCCCTGGAGCGGGTCATCGACCGAATTTTCACCGAAAGAATCGAAGGGATTCTTCGGGAAGTGATCGAAAAAACGGTGTCCGAAGAGATTCGAAACTTGAGAGGCGCTTTGCTTGAAAATATCGCCGTGGACGACGACCTGTAACCCTTCCATTCACCTTCTTTATTCCCCGGATATTCGCCGGGGTCGTCGGTCCGGCGACCCCGGCCGTCCGCCCGCCGTTTCCTCCGCCTTTTCCTCTCCGACCCGGCCGATCCCCGGCAGCCGTGCCTTCGACAGGGCCGTCCCGGCGAAATTTCCCATGAACATCGCACCCCTCTCTTGATTTATGGCTCGGGACATACTAAGTGTACCGGCTTTGTATACGACCCCGACCTGCGTCTGTCGGGATGGTGAAAAGCAGACATTCAATCAGACGAGAGAAGCTTGACAGGAGCTTGAAAAAAATGAGTAAGAACGTGCTGGACAAGGGCTATGAGCCCCATGATGTAGAAAAACGCTGGTATCGGTACTGGGAAAAAGAGGGGCTTTTTGCGGCCGAACCCGAGAGCGACCGGCCGGGCTTTTCGATCGTGATTCCCCCGCCCAACGTCACCGGCGTGCTTCATATGGGGCATGCCCTCAACAATGTTCTTCAGGATATCCTCTGCCGGTACCGCCGGAACAAGGGCGACAATGTGCTCTGGATGCCGGGGACCGACCATGCCGGGATCGCCACCCAGAACGTGGTGGAGCGCCAGCTGGCCCAAGAAGGAAAAGACCGCCACCAGGTGGGGCGGGAAAAATTCATCGAGCGGGTCTGGCAGTGGCGGGAACAGTCGGGCGGGGCCATCATCAACCAGCTCAAACGGCTGGGGGCCTCCTGCGACTGGGACCGGGAGCGCTTCACCATGGATGAAGGGCTGTCCCGGGCGGTGCGAAAGGTCTTTGTCCGGCTCTATGAAGAGGGGCTGATCTTTCAGGGGGACTATATCATCAACTGGTGTCCCCGGTGCCATACCGCCCTGGCCGACCTGGAGGTGGAGCACGAGGAAGTGGACGCCCATCTGTATTATATCCGGTATCCCTTTCCGGACGGAGAAGGGGGGATCACGGTGGCCACCACCCGGCCGGAAACCATGCTGGGGGATACCGCCGTGGCCATCAATCCCGAAGATGAACGATACACCGGTCTTCCGCACGAAACGGTCATCCTTCCCCTGATGAACCGGGAGATTCCGGTGATTCGAGACACCTACGTGGACACCTCCTTCGGCACCGGCGGGCTCAAGGTGACCCCGGCCCATGATCCCAATGATTTCGAGATCGCCCGGCGCCATGATCTTCCGGCGGTAAAGGCGATCGGGGATGACGGGCGGATGACCGCCGAAACCGGCCGGTTCGAAGGGCTCGACCGGTTCGAATGCCGGGAAGCGGTGCTCAACGCCTTGCGCGACGAGGGGCTGCTGGAAAAAATCGATCCGCTCCACCACAGCGTGGGCCACTGCTACCGATGCCACACCGTGATCGAGCCGAATCTCTCCCGGCAGTGGTTCGTCAAGGCCAAGCCCCTGGCCGACAAAGCCATGGAAGCGGTCCGGAAGGGGGAAACCCGGATCATTCCGGAGATGTGGACCAAGACCTATTTCGACTGGCTCGAAAACATTCGGGACTGGTGCATCTCCCGGCAGATCTGGTGGGGGCACCAGATTCCGGCCTGGACCTGTGAAGACTGCGGAGAGCAGATCGTGGCCATGGAGGACCCGACCGACTGTCCCAAATGCGGAAGTTCGAAACTGGTTCAGGAGACCGATGTCCTCGACACCTGGTTCAGCTCCGCCCTCTGGCCCTTTTCCACCATGGGATGGCCGGATGAAACCAAACTGCTCAAGACCTTCTATCCCACCTCGGTCCTGGTGACCGGATTCGATATCCTCTTTTTCTGGGTCGCCCGGATGATGATGATGGGCATCCATTTCATGGGCGATGTGCCGTTCAAGGATGTCTACGTCCATGCCCTGGTCCGGGATGAAAGCGGCCAGAAGATGAGCAAATCCAAGGGGAACGTGATCGACCCCCTTCAGGTGATCGAGGGCTACGGCACCGACGCCTTTCGCTTCACCCTGGCGGCCTTTGCGGCCCAGGGCCGGGATGTGAAGATGTCTGAAAAGCGGGTGGAAGGCTACCGCCATTTCATCAACAAGCTCTGGAACGCGGCCCGGTTCGCCCTCATGCACATCGACCGGCCCTATCCCGAGATTCCCTTTGATCGGCTGACCCTGCCCGACCGATGGATTCTGTCCCGGCTCCGCCAGGTGACCGGCACGGTGGAGGAGGCCCTGGAATCCTACCGGTACAACGATGCGGCCGGGGCCCTCTACCAGTTCGTGTGGCATGAATTCTGCGACTGGTACCTGGAGGCGGCCAAGCCGACCCTCTACGGCGACAGCGGCGAAGCGGCCCGGAATGCCACCAAGAGCGTGTTGTGGCGGGTGCTGCGGGAAACCCTGATTTTGCTCCACCCCTTCATCCCCTTTGTCACCGAGGAGATCTGGTCCAAACTGCCCGGCGCCGAAGGCTCCATCATGCGTGCGGTCTTTCCCGCCGACAACCCCGACAATGCATCCATTACCGTCGATACCGAGGCCGAAAGCGACATGCAGTGGATCATCGACGTCATCACCGGGGTCCGCAACATTCGGGGCGAAATGAACATCGCGCCTTCCCTGGAATTGCGGGTGACGGTCCAGACCGCCGATGCCGGCATCCTTCGAACCGTGGAAAATCATGCCGCCATCATTCGGGAACTGGCCCGGCTCGAATCTTTGAGCGTGGAAGAACCGGGGGAACGGCCCCGGTCCGCGGCCACTGCGGTGATCGAAAACGCCACCATTTTCGTCTCTCTGGAAGGGGTGATCGATTTTCAGCAGGAGATCAAACGCCTGGAAAAAGAGATGGCCAAGCTGGAAAAGGAGCTGTCCGGGGTCAACAAAAAGCTCAACAACGAGGATTTCCTGGCCAAGGCCCCCGAGGATGTGGTGGAAAAGGTTCGGGAAAAACACCAGGTCTTCCAAGAAAAGCACCGGAAGCTTCAGGCCAACCTCGAAAAGATTCGGGACCTGGAATCCCGGTAGAAAGTAGAATCATGCACTCCGTTCAACACCTGATCGACATCGGGCTGGCCGAGGATATCGGTTCCGGCGACATTACCACCGATTCGCTGGTGGACCCCGAGACCAGGGGCACCGGCGAGATCTTGGCCAAGGAGGACCTGGTTCTGGCCGGGCTGGATGTGGCGCGGCAGGTTTTTCATACCCTGGACCGGGATATCGTCTTAACCCCGGCCTACCAGGACGGCGACCGGGTGGAGACGGGGGCCGGGGTGCTGACGGTGACCGGACGGCTGCGAACCCTGCTCCAGGGAGAGCGGACCGCCCTCAATTTTTTGCAGCGGCTTTCGGGCATCGCCACCCAGGTCCGCTCCTTTGCCGATGCCTTGGCGGGTCGTTCGGTGCGGCTGGTGGACACCCGCAAAACCGCGCCGGGGTGGCGGGTCCTGGAAAAATACGCGGTCCGCGTCGGCGGGGCCCACAACCACCGCATGGGGCTTTACGACGGGGTGCTCATCAAAGACAACCACATCGCCGTTTGCGGCGGCATTCGCGAGGCGGTGAACCGGGCCCGCAGGGGCGCTTCTCACCTGACTAAAATCGAAGTGGAGGTGGCCGATTTGGCCGGGGTGCGGGAGGCCCTGGACGCCGGGGCCGATGTGATCATGCTCGACAACATGGATGAGGCCGGGATTCGGGAGGCGGTGGGGATGATTCAGGACCGGGCCCTGGTGGAGGTCTCCGGCGGAGTCACCCGGTCGGACCTGATCCGCCTGGCCGATCTGGGGGTCGACATCATCTCCTCGGGGGCGCTCACCCATTCCGCCCGCAGCGTGGATCTCAGCATGCGGATTCAAGGGGGCGGCGCTCCATAAATCAATTTCCCTTTCGGCAAACCATTCCCAGATAGAGGAGGCGCTTTCATGGATATTCCGTCCCTGAACCAGGAGATTGTGGCATCCCGCCAGGAAAGGGCCCAGGCCCTTCAGGAGTCGCACCGGGTCTCTCGGGAGGTCCATGAGCGGCTGAACCAGGTCTTCGACGCCCTGGAGCGGCTGACCCTTCCGGAAGATCCCGTCCTTCAGAAGGCCCGGGAAGAGATTCGAAAATTGGCCGAGGATTTCCGGGTATTCGAAGAGCGGGTCCGGATTCGACAGGAGCGTTTTCAAAAGGGGCTGATATCGGTCTCCATCGCCGGGCTCGAAAAGGCCGGAAAAACCACCTTCCTGAAATCCCTCACCGGCATCGCCGATCTGCCGGCCTTTGACGAACGGTGTACCGCGGTGGCCTGCGAAATCCATTACAGCGAGGAGCGGTCCGATTTCGACCTCGAATTCTATTCCGAGGCCGAATTTCTCGAGCGGGTGGTTCGTCCGCTGGTGGAGACCATCGCCGCCTCTTTGCCCGACCCCTATCCGGAGACCTTTTCGCCGCCGACCTCCGGGTCGGGGTTTCCGGCGCTGACCCTTCCGCCGGCCGAGGCGGTGCCCGGCGGCACCACCGCCTTCAAGCTGCTGAACGATCTTCGCCTGCTTCAGGAACATTATTCGGAATGCCGCCGCAATCTGGGCAGCCCGCCCCTGCTGCATCGGCCCCTATCCGAATTGCGGGAGTGGGTCTCCTACCGGCGGGCCGAAGTCGATTCCGATGAATCCGACGACCGGGACGACCGGGGGCGGCACCTGGCCCGGGTGGCGGCGGTGCGGGTCTGCCGGATCTACGGCCGGTTCCAGGGGGGATCCGCCCATCTGCGGTGGATCGATACCCCCGGCGTGGACGACCCCAACCGCCGGGCCCGGGACATGACCCTGGCGACCATCGCCCGGGAAACCGACCTTCTGGTGGTGGCCAGCCGCCCGGGGGCCAATCCCTCGCCCGGGGAAAGCTTTCACCATTTCTGGGATTCGGTCTCCCGCCAGTCGGACGAAATCGATCTGATGAACCGGATGCTCTTTGTCCTCAACTGGGACCGGCGGGTCGACCCGGAGGGGGAGAATATCAAAATCCACCGGAAATACCTGACCGACGCCGGGGTTCCCCGCCACCTGTTCATCGGCCCATACGAGGCGATCCAAGAAACCGATGCCGCCGCCCTGATGGAGCGGGTGAACGAACACCTGGGCCGCCACCTGGCCGACCAGGACGACCAGGTGATTCAGATGCTGGGGGCCCGGTTGAAGCACCTTCAGGCCCGGGCCCGCCTGCTTCATGACACCCTGGCCAAAAGCCACCCCTCCGACGCCGGGCTTCAGGACCAGGAGACCGACGCCTTTCACCGGTGGTTCCACTGGTATGCCGGGGCCCGGGATACCGGATTCTGGACCGAACTGGTGGCCGCCCTGGACCGGTCCACTCGGGACATCCTGGAGGACGATCGGATTCGGGAGTCCGAGTCGGCCCTGGGCGCCATTTTCGCCGAAGAGGCCGCCGCCGTTCAGGAGCAGATTCCGCCGGCCGAGGCCCTGGAGGAGTATGTGGTCAAGCACCTGGGGGAAAATCCCATTCCCAACGGCATGCGGACCCTGAGCGTTTTTCTTTCCAGGCTGGTCAACCGTCTGGCCAGCGAGGTTCAGGAGTTCGGGCCCATTATGCAGGACCGGCTGGTCCGGGTCTTTTCCGAGGCGGGCCTCGACCCGCTTCTGGAAGGGGAGACCGCCGGGGAGCGGCTTCGGCGCCTGTATGATCAGCTGGCCGCCGACCGGCCGGCCGAGGCCTCCGGAAGCCCGGTCTTGGAGGTGCTGCGGGAAACCCTGGATCTGCCCCGCAATCTCAAATACGTGATCCGGTATGAACTTCGGGCCGCTGTCGATTTTTGCGATCCCACCCTCTGGAACGAGGATGCCGAGGCCTGGAATCGGCTGACCGATATGGTTCGGGCCAACAACGGCGACACCGGCCGACTGGCCGCCTTCGACACCCACCGACACCCGCCGGTCACCGACTCCCGGGAAAAGGACCATGCGATGCTTCGAAAGATCGGCGGAAACGCCCTCTTCGCGGTACAATCGGTGCTCGGCAACGAGCGCTATCTGCCCCGCCGGATCGCCGACGATTTCATGCGGGACTGCCGGGTGCGGCTCTGCTTCAGCCCCGAATCGGAGCAGGAGTGGCGCACCCTGCTGTATCGCTGCCGGGGCCGGCTTCTGGCCGCCTCCATGGGCCGGATTCGGGCGGAATCCGAACGCATTCGGGCCTTCCGTCAGTCCCTTCGGGATCTGGAGGTCGTTCTGCCGTAAAGCGGTTGGCCGCTTGCATTTTTTTCGACGCGTCCTTACCTGTTGATTATAAGGTGAGGAACCCCCGTTTTCCTGTTTCGAATTCAAAAGGAGACTGAACCAGCCATGATGGAACGACTTCAGCAGGCGGTCGATCTGATTCGGAAACTCGGGTATGACGCCATCGCCGAGCGACTCGCCCGGGAAAAGGAGGCGCTGTCGGCCGAGTCCTACCGAATCGCGGTGGTGGGCGAGTTCAAGACCGGCAAATCGACCCTCATCAACCGGGTGTTTCTCAAGGAAGATCTCCTGTTTACCGATATTATGGAGGCCACCGCCGTGGTGACCGAAATTCGGTACGGACCTGAAAAACGGCTGGAGGTGATCCCCTACGCCACCCGAGCAGCCGATTCCTCCGATATTTTTGAGGAAAAGGCAGCCTCCGGTCCCCAGATATCCTCCGGGTTGACATGGCGGATCGGGGAAGGCGAACCGATCCGCATCGACAACCCCTCTCCGGAGCAGATCCGGTCCCACACCTCGGCGGAAACGGCCGAAGGCCGAACCCGGCTGGCCCAGGACACCGCCCGGGTCCGGCTGGTCTGGCCGGCGGATGGACTGGACGGCCTGACCCTGTTCGACACCCCGGGCATCAACACCCTCAATGCCGCGGTGATCGCCGCCACCTACCGGATTATTCCCGAAGCCGATCTGGTGATTTTCGTCACCGCCGCCAAGGGGCTCTCCAGCGTGGAGCTGGAATTTCTTTCCAGCCGGGTCTTCAGTCAGGGAATCACCCGGGCGGTGGCGGTGGTCACCTATGATCCTCGCACCCATGAACTGACCGAACTGGAACGGGAGCGGCTTCACACCCACATCGTCCACCAGCTCGCCTCTCTGGGCCGGGAGTCGGTCCCGGTGGAGATGGTCGATATTCGAAGACGCCGGACGGCCGAACCGGACCGGACAATGGGTTTCAAGGCGCGGGTGGAAAAGAGCGCCGGCCCGGCTATGCCCACCTTGGATCAGAGCCGCCAAAAGGCCGGAGACGTGATTCGGGATCTCCTGGGCGATCGGTTATCAGAACCCGAAGAGAAGGAGGGGGCGGCGGCGGATTCCCCCCCGGTATCCTTTTTTCCCGAATCCGCCGATGCCGGGTTTGCCGGCCTGGAAACCCGGCTGATCGATTTCATTCGGCGAAATGTTCGGCCCGCCCGGGTGGAAAAGGCGAGCCATGTCCGGCAGCAGCAGGTCCGCCTGGCCCAGGCCCGATGCTCCGGGGAACTCAGCGCCCTGGAAAAGAGCGAATCGGATCGCTCCCGGCTGCGGAACGAGGTCCGGGCCAAAGAAGCGGAAATGCGCCTGGCCCATGAGCGCCTGGCGAACGAATTCAAGGAAGAATTGCGGAAGGTGCAGAACGCATTTCTTCGGAATGTGGATGGCGAGCTTCGGCGGATCGGCCAAGAATACGCGGCCGGGTTTGAAGCCTGCGAAGGGCTTGAAGAGCTGCAAAGCCGCTTAGAAAACGGTCGGCGGATCTTAGGCCGGGAACTGGAAGCGGTGTTCGTCCGCCGGGAGGCGGCGGCTCAGGAAGAGATTCGCGACCTGGTCCGGCGGTACGGGGTGAAAAGCCAGCTGATTCTGAACCCCTGGCAGTCGGAAATGAGCCGGGAACTGCACATCGATGCCGGGGTGCTCTCCCGAATTCCCCCCTTTGCGGTCCTGGCGGTGGATATTCTGCTGTTTGCACGGTTCGGCCCCTTCGGCCCCCTGGCGGATATTCTGATTCGAATTCTGGCCCAGTACATTCCCTATCTCAATCGCATGCTGCCGGCGGCGGTGGCCGGGGCGGTCCTGCGCCGGAAGATCAAGGACGCCCTGACCACCCAATTCGAACAGCTTCGGGAGGAACTCCCCGACATGATCGAGGGCCGGTTTCAGGAGATCACCGATACCCTATTGTCCGAATGGAACGACTATCTCGAGGGGCAGCTCGCCGTGGTTCGAGGCAGCCTCGAAAAGGCCGTCCCGGGGCCGGCCGATGCTGAACGAAAGGCCCTGCTGCGGGAAACCCGGGCCCGGCTGGAGGGGATGCTGGAGGAGCGGATTGAATGACCCCCGATACCTATCAGCGATGCCGGGATGAACTGATCGACCTTCTGTCCGAAGCGGTGGCCCTGGAGTCGGTAAACGAGGACACCCGAAGCCTGCTGCAGGGGGTGCGCCGCAAAACCCTGGAGGATCAGTTCGAGATCGTTCTGGCCGGGGAATTTCAGGGAGGGAAATCCACTACCTTCAACGCCCTGTGCGACGGACGGGAGCTGAGTCCGGTGGGGGCCGGCATCAAGACCAGCGGGTGTATCCTGTCCGCTCAGAACCTGGCCGACCCGCAGGCCCCGGAATCGGCCGAGATCGAGTGGCGAACCCCCCGAGAACTGGCGGCCGGGTTTTCGGACCTGCTGCTGCCCCATCTTCAAAATCTCGCTCCGGCCCGGTTCGAATGCGCCACGGCGGCCGAACTGCCCGATCTCCTCGATCTGGATTCGGTTGCCGACCGGGATTTGACGGCTCGGGCCGTAGATGCGGAGTGGGCGGTCTGGAAGCGGAACCGGAGCGGATATGATCCGGAACAGAAGGGGCTTCTGGACGTGCTTCGCATCGCCTCCCTGATCGCCCGCTTTCATGCCCATGAAGAACTGATTCGGCTGCGGGAAAAGCGCCGGTTCTCCCCTGAGGAGGTTCGGGGACTGGCCGCTTTTCCCCCGGATTGGGAGGAGCGGTGGCTGGACCGGGACCCGGATCGGTTTCGGGCCGATGAGGTGGTCTTTGTCTTCATCGCCCGAATCCGGCTCAAGCTCCACTCCCCGAACCTGGGGCGGTTGGGGTGTGTTCTGACCGACTGTCCCGGGCTGTTCGCCAGCCGGTGGGATACCGAGGTGGCCCGCCGGGCCATGTTCAACGCCGACGCCGTGCTCTATCTCTTCGACGGGTCCAAAACCCTGAAGCTCTCGGACCTCAACGCCCTTCAGTTCATTCAAAAAAACGGCATGGGGCATAAGCTTTTTTTCGGATGCAACATGCGGGCCCATACCCTGGCCGACAGCCGGCGGATTCTGAATGCCAGCATCTCCGCCCTGTCCCATCACGGGTTCGATATTCAGGACCGGGAGGTGACCCTGTTTCATGCCCTGCTGGGGCTGCGGACCGTGCAGGCTATGGCGCGGATGAACGGGGCTTCGGCGGCGGTCCGTCCGGATATCGAGGAAGACCGGCTTCGAAAAACGATTCGCCGGCAGGTGGCGCTCCTGGATCCCCAGGGCCCCGAAGACGAGGAGATCGATGCGGACCTTCGGGAGGAGACCTGGAATCCGGATATTTTAGCCCGCGTTCGCCGTCTCAGCGGCATCGACCGGCTGTTGGACATGGTGGCGGAGACGGTGGTCCGCAAACGGGCTAGAGCCATTCTCATCGACAACGGGGCCCGAATGGCCGCCGGCAGCCTTCTGGAGGCCGAGGGGGCCCTGCGCAGCCGCGAGCACGGCGCCTTTCAAAAAGAGCGGGAGTTTCGGCGGCAGGTGGCGGAAACCGAAACCGCGCTTCGAAAATTCAAAGGAGACTGCGTCCGGATTCTGGATCGCATCGAAGAGACCGGTCCCGATTACGTTCTGGCAGACGATATCTGGACCCGGCTGGCGGATCGGCAGCCCGGCCTGATTCAGAAGATCGGAGACCGCATCTACAGCGAAGTCATCGGAAAGATGTCCCTCTCCCTTCTGGTTCGGGAACGGTTCAAAGACAAGATCACCGCCATCATCAAGGCCGAGATCGACGCCTGCTTCACCGAAACCATCAACGGGTGGGTGTCGGAAATTCGGGACGGGGGAAACCTCCTCTATCGCCGCCACCTGGTCAAACGGGTTCAGGGAATCAGCCGGGACCTGAAACAGGTGTGGGATGCCTCGGACCTTTCGGAAATGGCCTTTCTTCAGGGGATCGGACTGCCGGAGTTCTCCGGGGACCTGGCGCTGGACACCGCCGCCATTTTGCGGGAGCTGGACCGGGATCACGCCCTGGAAAACGTCCGGTACAACGCGCTGCTGGCCGCCGGCGGCATGACCGGCATCTTCACCGCCACCTCCGGCCTGCTGGTGGCGGTCTATATGCTGATCACCCGGCTTTTCTGGATCCGCATCGCCACCGTGGTGGTTTTCCTGGTCAATATCATTCTGGTCCTTCTGACCCGGGGGATGATCGAAAAAAGCCTTCGCGGGGAGATTCAGCGAAAACTCACTCCGGCCATCGAGATGCTGTTTATGGAGATTCAGGAGGATGTCAAGGCGGAGTTCCGCGGATTCGTGGGAAACATTCGATCCCTGTATGCCGAAGTGTTCCGTGCCGCCGTCAACAAGCCGGAAAAAGTGTTTGCGGTGCGCAAAGACCAGGCCGAGCGGGATTTTCAAAGCAGCCGGGAGGTGCGCCTGGCGGTGGCCGAAACGGCCCGCCGGGTGCGGGAAACCCGAATTCGGCCCCTTCGGGTCAGGCTTCAGGGGTTTACCGCCCGGGTCGAGGCCGGCCTGCCCGAATTCGATTCGTCCGAAAAGGGCCTGGAGAATCGGTCATGATTCCGATTCGCGACACCACCGAATCCAAAATCGTGCCGGTCGTCAATTATTCCCTGATCGGAATCAATGTCTTCTGTTTTCTGATTCAGCTGACCCGGGGCGGAGAGTTGGCCCGGTTCGTCTATATCTATGGACTGGTGCCGGCGCGGTATTCGATTCCCGAGATCGGCGCCTATTTCAGCACCGGGCAACAGCTGTTTTCTTTTATTTCCTTCATGTTTCTCCACGGCGGGTTCTGGCATCTGCTGGGGAATATGTGGTTTCTGTTCATCTTCGGCGACAATGTGGAAGACCACCTCGGGTCGGTCCGGTACCTGGGATTCTATCTGGCCTGCGGATGGGCTTCGGGAGCGGCCCACATGCTCCTCAATGTCCACTCCAACATGCCGGTGATCGGCGCCAGCGGCGCCATCGCCGGGGTGATGGGGGCCTATCTGATTCTGCATCCCATGGCCCGGGTATTGACCTTGATCCCCATATTTATTATCCCCTTTTTCGTGGAGATTCCGGCCTTTTTCTTTCTCGGGTTCTGGTTCCTGCTCCAATTCCTGAGCGCCGCCGGCGGGTCTGTGACCGGGGTCGCCTGGTGGGCCCATGTCGGTGGTTTCGTCTTCGGGGTGCTCTTTCTGAAGCTCTTCCACCGGGTGCCCGCCCTGGGCATTTCCCGCCGGACCCGGCAATTGGCGGAACGAAAGAAAACCCATCATCTTCAGGTGATTCGGCCGTCCGGCCCGGGGGATGACCCCCACCTCTACGGTACCCTGACGGTGACCCCCCATGAGGCCAGGATCGGCGCCAAAAAACTGGTCAATATTCCCTGGGGCTTTCAGCGCCGCCTGTTTCAGGTATGGGCGCCGCCGGGAAGCGAGGACGGAGACAAATTGCGGATGGCCGGCCTGGGCAAGATCACCGGCGACGGCGGACGGGGGGATGTCTTTCTCACCGTGCGAATCCGCCCGATGTAGGCATCAGAGATAGGGGGTGAAGATCCAGCAGAGGGCGTCCCGAACCTTGACCGGCAGGGACCGGCTTTCGACCTCTTCCAGGGTGATCTCCCGGGAGCGGTTCAATTGGTCCTGGAAATGCGGGGTCAGGATTTCGGAGACGGTGGCGCCGTAAAGTTCGACCATGAGTTCGAAGTTGAGGCGAAGGCTGCGGATGTCGAGGTTGGCCGATCCGACCTGGGCATAATGGTTGTCCACGATAAAAAGCTTGGTATGGACAAAAGGCGGCGGTTGATAGAACACCCGAACCCCTCGAATCAGCAGTTCCGGCAGCAGATTGACCGAGGCCCACTGGACGATGGGATGGTTGTTTTTTTCCGGCAGCAGAATGTTGACCGCGACCCCGCGAAGGGCGGCCGCCTGGAGAGCCGCGATCAATTCGGCCGGCGGGAGAAAATAGGGGGTCATGATGGAGATATGGTTTTGGGCCGACGAAAAGGCGCAGAGCAGGATCATGTAAATCCGGTCGATGTCCTCGTTGGGGCCGTCCACGATGGCCCGGCAGATGGTGTTGCCGGCATCCGGGGGCGGAGCCGGCCGGGGTTGGGTGGTTTCCCGGGTGCAGAACCGCCAGTCTTCGAGAAAGACCTGTTCGATCTGGGTGACGATGGGGCCCGTCAACCGAAAATGGAGATCGATCACCCGGCCCGGATTGTCGGTCTTGTCCGTGAGATGACGGTCCCCGATATTCATGCCGCCCAGAAATCCGACCCGGCCGTCGGCGACCATGATCTTTCGGTGGTTGCGAAGGTTGATCCGCAGCGTGGGGGGAAACAGCTTGGGGGGCAGAAACCGCACCACCCGCACCCCCCGGTCCTGAAGCAGGCTGCCGGCCCGGGGAAGGGAGTACCATTCCCCGACCCCGTCGATGATCACCCGAACATCCACCCCCCGGTCCTTGGCCCGGGTCAATGCGGCGATGAACTGCTCCCCCGAGGCGTTGGTTTCAAAGATGTAGGTGGTCAGATAGACAAACCGTTCCGCCGCGTCGATGGCCTCGATCATGGCCGGGTAGGCGGCCTCCCCGTTGTACAGCGGTTCGATTCGGTTGCCCCGGATCAGGGGGCGTCGAACCAGGGCATTGGACATCCGGGCGATTTCGGTCAGGCTCGGCGGAATCTGGACCGCCAGGGCGTGTTGCCATTCCACATCTTCGGCCTGAATCCGAAAGGGGGAATCGAGTTGCAGTTTCCGGGCCCGGGTCCGAATCCGGTTGATGCCGAAAAGAAAATAGAGTATGGGTCCGGCCAGGGGAAACATCAGGCAGATGGTGATCCAGCCGAGGGCGGACCGGGGGTCTTTTTTGAACAGCAGTGCGTGCCCCGCACTGGGAAGCGTCAGCCCGAGATGCAGAAGAATAAAGAACCAGTTAAACATGATGCAGGTGTCTGATTCGCGGGTTCGATTCGTTGGCGGTTGCGCCATACTGAAAATCTCGCATCCATTCCCTTGCCTTGAATGAGTGGAATAGAGACCTCAAATCGGGCAATTTTTCAAGGAAAATATTTTGGAATTCAGTTACCCTGCTACGGTAGATGGATTGGTCCTTGTCAAACCGGAAAGATTCTAATAAAATTCACGGATGCGGTGGAAAATGCAAAGAGATATTTCATGATTGATTTGGGCGCCGTCCGGGCGGCGGAAAAGCGCATTCAGGGGGCGGTCATCCGCACCCCCTTGATCTTTTCGCCCACCATCAGCCGCTTGTTCGGGGCCGACCTCTATTTCAAGCTGGAGAATCTTCAGCGAACCGGCTCCTTTAAGGTTCGCGGGGCGGAAAACAAGATTCGGGCCCGGGCGGCCGATATCGGTCCTGCCGGGGTGGTGGCGGCCTCCGCGGGCAACCACGCCCAGGGGGTGGCCCTGGCCGCGAAAAACGCCGGGTTCCCGGCCACCATCGTGATGCCGGAATGGGCCTCCATCAGCAAACAGGAAGCCACCCGGGCCTACGGGGGCGAGGTGGTGCTGGCCGGCCGAAGCGTGGGGGAAAGCCTTGATAAAGCCAAGGAACTGGCGGCCGAGGGCCGGGTGTTCATCCATCCCTTTGATGATCCGGATATCATCGCCGGCCAGGGAACCGTCGGGCTGGAGGTCCTGTCGGAGTTGGCGGACGCCGATATGATCCTGGTCCCCATCGGCGGCGGCGGGCTGATTTCGGGGATTGCCGCGGCGGTGAAATTCATGCGGCCGCAGACCAAGATCATCGGTATTCAGGCGGCCGCCTGTCCGGCGGCCCTGGAATCGGTGAAACGGGGAAAGCGGATTCAGACCCCGGCTTCCCAATCGATCGCCGACGGCATCACCGTGAAACAGATCGGTGAACGCAATTTTGAGCTGATCCAGCGGTTTGTAGACGATATCGTTCTGGTGGAAGAGGAGCAGATCGCCGCGGCGATCCTGATGCTTCTGGAGCGCAAGAAGATCCTGGCCGAGGGGGCCGGCGCGGCGCCCCTGGCGGCTCTGTTGAACGGTGCGGTGGCGCCTGCGGCGGGAAAGAAAACGGTCCTGATCATCAGCGGCGGAAATGTGGACAGCCCCCTGCTGGGCCGCATCATTCGAAAAGGGCTTTTGAAAAACGGCCGAATCATGCGGCTCAAGATCAATCTGAACGACCTTCCCGGAGCGCTGTCCAAACTGCTTCGGCAAGTGGCCCGGTTGAAGGCCAACGTGCTGCATATCTTTCATGACCGGGATGTTCGGGACCTTCCCATTCACATGACCTATGTGGAACTGGAGCTGGAAACCCGGGGACCGGACCACATCGAGGCGGTCAAATCGGCGCTGACCGAGGCCGGCTACCCTCTGGAAGCGGAATGCTATCCATGACCTTTCCGGTACTCTTCTTCGACCCCGTCGAATACATAAACGGTAAGTGAACGACCGACACGGAACACCGTCGTCCCATCAGGAGGCATGACCAAGGAAACGGAATGGCTATTTTCGACTTCATCAAACCCAAATGGAAACACAGCGATCCCCGGGTCCGGCTTCAGGCGGTCCGGGAAATGGAACCCGATGCGACTGAGCGGCTTCAGAAGATCGCCATCACCGATCTCGATATGCGGGTGCGGGTGGAGGCGGTTCAGAAGATCACGGACGAACATCTGCTGACCGATTTCGCCGCCAGTACCGGAGATTCCCCGGTGATCGAGGCGGCCCGGAACCAGTTGAACGCCCTGTATCAGGAGAGCCTTTTTCGGGTAACCGATTCGAATACCCGAAAACAGATTCTGAAAAAGCTGGATGATGAGGAGATCCTCACCGTCATCGCCGAAGAGATCGATGACCCGGATATTCGAATGGCGGCCGCCGATAAGGTTCGGGCGCCGGAGCGGCTCTGCCGAATCGCCGAGAGCCACTGCGGTTTAAAAACCGGCTTGTCCATTGTGGCGCGGCTCGATGATCCCGAGCACCTGAAGCGGGTCGCCCGGAAGGCCACCAATAAAAAGGTGCGAAAGCAGGCCGAGGAAAAACTGGCCGAGACGGCGACGGCGGTCCATCTGCCCGAAGTCGAGGCGCGAAAAGAGGCGGAACTGACCCGGCTCTGTCGTACCCTGGAGGACCTGGAAAATACATGGAACTGGGCCGTGGCCGAAGATCTGCTGGCACAAACCGCCGCAGACTGGCGGTCCCTGAATCCGGAGGAGGATCATCCTCTATCGGATCGATTCCAAGCGGCTCGGGAGCGGATTCAAGACCGGCTGGCGCGGTTGGAGCTGGAAAAACAGACCCGGGAAACCCTTCAATCGCTGTGTGAAGCGGCCGAGGGTTTGACCGATTTGCCGTCTCAGGAAGCGCTTTCGCGGATGGCCGATCTGGAGGCCCAATGGATGGAAGCCGATCCGACCGCCCTTCCCGATTCGGCGGCAAAGGCGTTGGAAGAGCGTTTCCAGGAGGCCCGGAAGTTACTTGACACGCATCTGGAAATCATGGAAGAACAGGCGGCGGCCCGCCAGCGGGCGAAGACCGGGTTGGAGGCGCTCTGCCGAGAGGCGGAAGCCCTGGCCGCCGATTCGGACCCCATCGACGCGAATGGGCGGTGGTCATCCCTTCAAGACCGGTGGAAGACGCTGTATGTGGAGGACCCCGAGATCGCTCCGCTCCAGGCGCGGTTCGAATCCGCCCGCGAGGCTTTTTCGTCGGCCCGGGAAGCCCGGCAGGCGGCGGATGCGGCCGCTCGAACCGCGGAGGAAAACCGGCTTCGGGAGCTTTGCCGCCAGGTTGAAGCGGCTGTGGACGCCGAAGACCGGGCCGGTCTGGTGAATACGGTGAAATCCGCCCAAGAAGAATGGCGCTCCATCGGGGACCGTTCGCCCGAGTCCAAAGCGGAGCTGACGCCCCGGTTCGAGGCGGCCTGCGGCCGGTTCTTTGAAAAACAGCGGACCCATTGGGAACAGCGCGAATGGGAGCGCTGGGCCAACCTGAACCAGAAAGAGGACCTGTGCAAGGTGGTGGAGCTGCTGGTGCGGGACGGGGTGGTGGAAGGCGCCCCGGACGTGGTTCGCGACGCCCGGAATCGGTGGCGGGAGATCGGGCCGGTTTCCAAAGAGGCTTCCGAAGAGATCTGGAACCGCTTCAACCGGGCCTGCGATGAGGTCTACGGGCGGTGCCTGGCTGAAAAACAGGGCCTGATGGACCAGCTTCGAACCCTGACCGACCCTCTCAAAGGGGAACCGCCCGAAAACTTCAACTGGAGCGACGCCGCCGAGGCGGTCAAGGCCTTGCAGACCCGGTGGAACGCCGTCGGTCTCTTGCCGGCCGGGTTGGAAAAGGACCTGCGGCGGGAATTTCAGGAGACCTGCAACACTTTTTTTGATCGCCTGCGCAGCTTTTACCAGGAGCGGAATCAGGCCCGGCGGGAGAACCTGGAACATAAAGCCCGACTGACGGAACAGGCCGAGGCCCTGGCCCATTCCGAAGACTGGGCTGAAATTTCCGGGACTTTGAAAAAGCTTCAGCGCCAATGGAAGTCGGTGGGCCCGGTTCCAAAACCCGCCGGGGATGTATTGTGGAACCGGTTTCAGACCGCCTGCAATACCTTTTTCGACCGGATGAAGGCGGCCGAACCCGAAAATCTGGCTCGCAAGGAGGCGATCTGCCTTCGAGCCGAAGAACTCGCGGCCGGTCCCGTGGATGATGCGGACATCATTCGGGTGAGCCGGGAACTGATGGATCTTCAGCGGCAATGGAAGGCGATCGGCCCGGTTCCGGCGGAGGTGGCCGAGGATCTCTGGACCCGGTTCCGGGAGCCCTGTGACGCCTTTTTCGCCCGGCGGAACGAGTTTTTCAAGCGGCGAAAAGCCGAACAGGCCGAGAATCAGGCCCGCAAGGAAGCCCTGGTCTCCCAGGCCCAAGCCCTGGCCGATTCCACCGACTGGCGGGAGACCGGTGAAACATTGAAGACGCTTCAGCAGACCTGGAAGTCGATCGGCCCGGCCCCCCGGAAGCAGGAACCGGTGCTCTGGGACCGGTTTCGCGGAGCCTGCGACACGTTTTTCACCCGGCGAAACGATCACTTCTGCCGACTGGATCGGACCCGGGCGGAAAACCTGGAAAAGAAGGAGCAGCTTTGCATTTCCCTGGAAGCCCTGGCCCGGCTGCTGATGCCCGAGGCGGCGCTTTCCGGGCGGGTGGCGGCCCCGGCCGAACAGCTCAGCATGGCGTTGGCCTATAAGGAAGAGATTCTGGTACCGGGAAACCGTAAAGAAACCTGGGAGCGGGCCCTTCGAAAGGTACGGGACCTTCAGGCCGAATGGAAGACGATCGGCCCCGTCCCCGCCGATAAGGACCGGGACCTCTGGGGCCGATTTCGACAAGCGGCGGACCTGTTTTTCAGGTCCCCTTCAACATCCTTCGGGGCCAAAGATGCGGACTCCGGGGATAACGACGACGATCGCATGAAAGAAGAGGAACAGGCATGAACCAGACATCCGATTCCGCGTGCAGGCCGGAAGCGGTGCAGAAAATAGTGGTGTTTCAGCAGGACGGCAGCGGCGAAGCCAAAATCGAAGGCATCCGCAAATACGGGGGGGATCGGTTTGCGCTGGAGACCGTCTCCATCGATGAGCCCCTGCCGGAAATCATCGACGACTCGGACGACTATCTGCCCGAGAAGATCGACGCCGACATGGTTCTCGATTTTTTGAAACATCCCGATCTTTCCCAGGATCTCGGCGAACGATGCGGCGAACTGGGGATCCCGGTGGTGGCTTCGGGCAAGAAAAACCGAATTGAGGGCGTCTACGAACCTCCCACCTGATGCGGGCTTTCCAGGCAGGTCGGTCTGGGTTGCTACGGGGCGCAGTTCGGCGCTCCGGAATTCGAGGTGAGGGTGGAAGACGATAAGATCGTCGATGTTGAAATCCTGCACGGGGCCCCCTGCGGGGCCACCTGGGAGGCGGTGCGGGGGGTCATCGGATTGCCGGTGGAAGAGGCGGTGGTCCGCATCGGACTGGAAACCCAGTTTTTCTGTTCCGCCGATCCGGCCGGGTGGGACCCCATGTACGGCCACAGTCCGGTCCATTTCGCCGGTGAGATCCACATGGCCGCTTTAAAGCGCGCGGTCAAAGAGGCCGGTTCTGAACCGGATGGCTGAAATTTTTTCTTACTCTGAAATTTTCCTTAAGACCACAAGCCGGTTCAGGGGCTTTTGAGGCGTTTAATTCCTTCAGTGGTGCGGATGCAGGAAACGGAGTTCCGAGGCTGGGGAATGCAGACCGAAATAAACCCATGTGTCGCCAGGAAAATACGCTCCCTCCATTTGACATTCGGGGATCGATGAACTATAGACAAAAAAATTCACACCTGTTTGATTCTTTTTAAGATATATGAAACCGCTGAACCAAAAACATTCAACAGAGGCCGGTCCCACCGCATTCCCAAAAGGAGAAAACAATGAATGATTTCTTGAAGAGCCTTCGCACCAAAGAAAAACAACGGTACGAGCGGAACAACCGGAAACCCTACAACAACCAGTACAACGGCAATCAATACAATGGCAACCCCCAGTACAAAGGGAACGAGGGGAACTTCAAAAAAGGGCCCGGCTACCGTTCCGAGGAGACGGACAAGCTGATGACGGCCCTGGGGCAGACCGTGCCGGAGATTAAGATCGTGCTCGAGAATATCGCCGAGAATCAGCATCGACTGGCCGAAGCCGAAGAGCGTCGGGCCGGGGCCGAGGAGCGAAAGGCCGGCGCCTTCGAGGCCCTGGCCGAATCCTTGCAGGCGCTTCTGACCAACGGCATTCAGCTTCCCTTGAATCCGGGAATTCCCTACACGACGTCGTCCTCACCGGTGGAAGCGGAAAAGCCGATCCGGTCTTCGGCCGCAGATCGGGAAAACGTGCTGGACACCATCTTCGGCATGCGGGACCAGGGCGCCACCTATACCGAAATCGCATCCCATCTGGATTCCGAAAGCATACCCACCTTCTCGGGGAAGGGAAAATGGCACGCCCAGACCATCCATCGTCTGTGTCAGGAACGAAAATAACCGCCGCTGTTTCGGCGGCTTTTTAATCCTGCTTGCAATGAAGGCTCTAAACCGATATAAGCGTCGTTTTCTCGGAAGCGGGTCTGCGGTTTTTTCCTGAACCGATCCTTATATTTATTGTGATTGGTTTCATTAAATCAAAAAATCAGAATCGCCGCTGTTTCGCCGATTCGAACGGATCTCGAAGCGGAACACGGGCCGGTCGCCCTTCGACCGCACAGAGGGCGTTTTTTTGCCTGCGGACAGGCATATACGGAGTGAGAAAAGAGATTCAATGATCGAGTTATCCGAACAGCAACGCTTGGCGGTGGAACATACCGGGGCCCCGGCCCTGGTGGTGGCCGGGGCCGGTTCCGGTAAAACCCGGACCCTCACCGCCAAAATCGGCCACCTGGTGAATCAGGGCATGGATCCGGAGCGAATCCTCGCGATCACCTTTACCAACAAGGCCGCCGAGGAGATGAAATCCCGTTTGGCAGAATTGACCGGCATGTCCGCCTTTCGGTTTCCCTGGGTCCGGACCTATCATTCCGCATGCTTTCAGATCCTGAAACGGCACTGCCACCTGCTGGGGTATGCGCCGCCCCTGCAGATTTACGCCGGGTATCAGCAGCAGAAACTGATGAAGGAGATCCTGCTGGGGATGAATTTCGACAAAAAGCATGTCGGCGCGGTCATCTCCCACATCTCTCATGCCAAGAATTCGGGGGATCCGATGCGGTATTTCGACGCCCATCCCCGGTATTCCCACATTCGGTTAAACCAGGTCTACGAGCGGTATGAAAAAGACCTGCTTTCCCGGAATGCGGTGGATTTCGACAACATTCTCCTGATGACCCGAAATCTGTTCCGGGACCATGCAGCGGTGCGCGAGCAGTATCAGGCCCTGTTCGAGTATATCCTGGTGGATGAATACCAGGATTCCAACAATCTTCAGGAGGAACTCACCCGTCTTTTGCTTCGAAACGGCAATCTGTTCTGTGTGGGGGACGACTGGCAGGCCATTTACGGGTTTCGGGGAAGCAATATCGACCATTTTCTGACCTTTCCCGACAAATTCCACCAGGCCAAAATCTTCCGCCTGGAGCAGAACTACCGCTCCGCCGATGAAATCGTTCAGGTCGCCAATGACCTCATCGGGTTCAATGAAGACAAGATGGACAAGAAGTGCTTTTCCGACAAGCGGGGCGGGGTGGTGGAGCTTCACGACTTTTTCGATGAACATCAGGAGGCCAAGTGGATCTGCCGAAAGATTCAGTCCCTGAAGTCCATGGGAATTCCCTATCACCAGATGGGGGTGCTCTACCGGACCAAATTTACCTCCCTCGCCTTTGAAAGGGCCTTTCGGACTTACGGCATCCCCTACCAGATGTTGGGGGCCAAAGGATTTTTCGACCGCAAGGAGATTCTGGATATCAACTGTTATCTCACCGCCGCGGTGTTTCCTAAAGATGATGTGGCCTTTGAACGCATCCTCAACACCCCCAAGCGGGGCATCGGTCCGGGAATGATCAAGAAGATCAACAATGTCCGCACCGGCGACATGAGCCTTCAGGATGCGGCCCGAAAGGTGGTGGCCGAGCGGGTCATGACCCCAAAGGTTCATAAAGCCATGAGCGGGTTGATTCAGGGGCTCGACGATATCCGCGACATGGCCCCGGATACCGCCGTTCACGCGGTCCTCTCCCGGTTCGAGTATCTCGACCATCTCAAGGCCTACACCAAGTCCAACTCCATGGACTACATCACCCGGGAGGAGAACATCAAACAGCTCCTCTATTCGGCCTCCCAACACCAGACCCTGCTCGATTATCTCGAAGACGCCTCCCTCATCAACGAGGACCGAAAGGACGATGACGACGAATCCGGCGGGCAGGGGGTGAAACTTTCCACCATTCACGCCAGCAAAGGGCTCGAATACCTGACCGTCTTCATCACCGGCTGCGAAGAAAACCTCTTCCCCCACTGGAAAGCCCTGGAAACCCCGGCCGGGCTTCAGGAGGAACGCCGCCTGATGTATGTGGCGGTGACCCGGGCCGAGCGTAACCTGTATCTCACCTGTGCCGAACTCCGCCGCGGCCAGTTCAGCTCCAAAAGCCGCTTCTGGGATGAGATCGAGGCGGGTTTGCGGTAGGATCTTGTTTATCAAAAGAGGGACTGGCCGCTTTCGATAATTGGATAATTGACGTAATGCCCGCACAATTCCTCGCTGGTCCACCCATCCAGGCTTTCCTGATGGAATTTGCAGGTCATCCGATTGTGGGCCGCCAAATCATCCAGCCCGTCCGGCAGAAAGGCCGGCGACGGTCCCGCCTTCTTTTCAATGATCACCACATCCAGCAGTTGCTGCTTCAGGGATACATCTTTAACTCGCCGCACCGTACTTCACCTTCTCCGATTCGGCGCTGAACATCAGCCATGGCGCGTTTGCTTCGGATTGCCTGATCCGGTTCAGGCATTTCCCCTCTTTTCATAATCTTCCCACCACTTTTCCGCATCTTCCAGCCTTTCAAAATCGAAAATGGACTCGCCGAATCGATTCAGAATATCCACTCCGGATTCATTCAGTTTGCGTTCAAGAGAAGGCGGAAGATGACCAAATCGCTTTTTTAGCAGTTTCAAAATAATCTGAGACTGACCGTGCTGAAAACCTTCCAGTTTCCCTTCATTTCTCCCCTCCTGCCGCAATCTTTCCGCAATCGTCATGGCCACCCTCCTTGCATTTTCATCGC
>CAZNLT010000002.1:0-77982 GCA_964573705.1 uncultured Desulfobacterales bacterium | reverse complement strand
TTCCCGGCCCGGCAAGAACTCGCTGTCGCTCAAACAGCTTCCCGGCCCGGGAAAAAAGCCCGGGGTGGCCTCCACTATTCAGTGTGGTCGAAAAGATGATCAAAGTCAAATAAACAGACCGGCCGGGTCTTCACCCTGCGAAATTTAAGGCGTGCGGTCAGAAGGGAACCGAGACGGGAGGACTTCCCGGAACCTGGGCCAGGGTATAGCGGGACAGATAACTGCCCCGCCAGTAGTCGTTTTCCGGCCGAATAAAATAGGTTTGGAAAAGCCGCAGGCTCTCCTCTCTGAGCACATGGGGCGTGATCGGAACGGCCCTGTCCCCGTAAAGGGGCGGCAGGGCCGAGAGATCACACCGGGTGCCGCCGCCCATCGCGTCTTCGAAGGCATAGACGATTCTTCCGATGCCGTTGAGGAGAATCGCGGCATAACACATGAGGCAGGGCTCCATGGTGCAGAAGAGGGTGATCTCGGACCGATGAATATTCAGCCGGAGGTCATCCAGTTCTCGCAGCGCAAGAATTTCAGCGTGATCGAGTTCACTGGCCGGACCGCCGGCGGTGCCCCGCCGGGAGCCGGCGGCGATCACCTGTTCTTCATGCACCAGGACACATCCCACCGGGAATTCGTTCTTGGACAGTGCTTTTCTAGCTTGTTCAAGGGCCTTTCCCATAAACCGGGCATTCCTCGTATCATCCGGTTCGCATGTCATTATTTTCAGCATCCTTTCTCCTTTTTGTCTCTCCACCACCGGCAATCCACTATAGTTTAGAAGCGCAACCCGGTAAAGCACCGGATCGGTTTGACACCGACACAATCATCATTAATTTGGAATGCCGGACTGGACCTGTGCAATCCAAATACGTAATCACGCAGTCCAAAATAGTATTTTGTCCGTATGGCCCTTTGGTATGATCCGCAATACACTGGCGGGGTGACTTAAACGATGCATGCTTTTTCCTATCAGGAGGAAAAATGACACCGACTCAGGCACTTAAAGAGGAGCATGACGGGATTCTCCGGATGCTCGACATTCTCCGGGCGATCTGTGAACAGATGGCCTACCGCAAGACGATTCAAGGGGAGCATCTCGACCAGGTCATGGGGTTTTTAAGGATCTTCATCGACCGGTGCCACCATGGAAAAGAGGAGCGGTTTTTATTCCCTGAAATGTCGAGCGCCAATATCCCCAAAAAGGCGGATATTTTGGATGATCTGATGGACGAGCATGCCGAAGGCAGGAAACTGGTGGAGCAGATGGGCGCCGCTCTAGAGCGATTCTATCGGGGAGACCAAGAGGCCCCCGGGGTGTTCATGGGTGCGGTCGATCGCTATGGAACCCTGATTCGAGACCACATCGAAAAAGAGAATACCCTTTTGTTTCCCCAGGCCGAAAAAAAAATATCCAAGGAACGGCAGAGCGGCATGTTGGAAGAATTTGAGACTCTCGAAGAAGAAGAGATCGGTTCAGGTCGGCACGATCAGTTCCATCGGCAAATGGATAATCTAATCCGAATCTATTTGACCTAATTAATTTTTTATTACAGGCATTGGCAAGGAGGAGGTTGGAATGGGTAAACTCGTAGCGATTGATACGGATGAGTGCATCGGCTGTGAAACCTGTGTCGAACTGTGTCCGGATGTATTTGATTTTGACTCGGAATCCGAAAAGGCGGTGGTTTCCAAAGAAGAAGGCGGTGATGAGGAGTGCATCGACGAAGCCATTGAATCCTGCCCCACGGAATGTATTTTCTGGGAGGAGACCTGATTACATAAAATAATGGAGGAGACAACATGATCAAGCGCATTGAGTTATTTAAAGAGAGCGGGTTTAAAGACAAGGCGTTCAGTAAACTTCTGGTCCATGACTCACCCTATATGAAGGTGGTCAATTTCAATTTCAAGGCCGGCCAGGAATTGCCCATCCATTCCCATGAAATCGACGGTCAGGTGAATATCACCGTGCTTGAAGGCGAGGGGGAGTTTCTAGGCAAAGACGGCGCCGCGTTTCCGGCCAGTACCGGTGACGTGCTGATCGCGGACATCAGCGAACCGCATGGAATTCGAGCCAAAAGCGATCTGCGGGTGTTGGTGACCATCGCGCCCCCGATTTGATCCCCGCCTTTTATCCCGCCATTGGGTCCATCGAGGGGATCGACCGCAGAAAAATTGCCGCCTATATCCGGCAGACGGTGGTGTCGCACGGGCACGCCCCGTCGATCTCATAGGTATACAGGATTCGGCTTTCCATCTCGGCCCGTTTGTCGGATATGTGGGGGAAATCGGCGGTTTCCATGAATTCCAAAAGTTCGGCTCGGGAGGGGATCGCCGCCAGGCCTGAAGCCTGGACTTTACCGGTGGCGCCGTCCAGAATATCGGCGTCTTCCCCGTTGGCGGCGACCGCAATGGGAACCTGGTAAGGGGCTACCAGTCGGGAGATGGCCAAAGCCGGTCGGTGGCGGGTCACCAGAGAGCCGGGACCATATTGGATGATCATACCGATTCGCGCTGCGGGTCGAATCAGAAAATCCACCCGAAGCATGCCCCGCCGGTCGCCGGCCTCGGCCGTGAGTTCCCTGCGTGGAAGAATGTCTTTTTTGGAATACCCTTTATCCGTAAGCAACAGCCGGGCCAGTTTTTGTCGGTACCGCTCGTCATGGGTGTCTTCGAGGGGGCGCCCAGTGAGAAGATCCCTTAATGTGCCGAGCACCAGGTGGTGCCCTTCCGCCTTTTTTTTCATCCGTTCTTTCCTTCTAAAAATAATTTACCTTTACATTCGAATACCGAGGACGCTACAATAATTGCTTGTTTTGTCTCTGTTAATGGCAGGTTTCCCATTATCTAAATAGATGCATGTCCATTCGTGAAAATTTTGAAGATCGGGAAAGGCGGTTCATGTCGCCCCACGGGTGTCTGAGCGCCGAATCCAGGGGCCGGGCGCATCCGGAACCGCTTCGTTCGGTTCGGACGGTGTTTCAGCTCGACCGGGACCGAATCGTCTACAGCAACGCCTTTCGCCGTCTGAAATACAAAACCCAGGTGTTTCTCTCCCCTCTGGGGGATCAATACCGGACCCGGTTGACCCATACCCTGGAGGTGGCCCAGATCGCCCGCACCATCGCCCGGGCCATGTATCTGAATGAAGACCTGGCTGAGGCCATCGCCCTGGGGCACGATCTGGGCCACACCCCTTTCGGGCACGGGGGAGAAACCGCCCTGAAAGAGATCTTCTCCCACAGTTTCGCCCATTACGAGCAGAGCCTGCGGGTGGTAGACCTGCTGGAGAACCGGGGCCAAGGGCTGAATCTCACCTATGAAGTCCGGGACGGCATTCTGAAGCATTCCAAGGGATACGGCGATATCGTGTCGGACCATCCCGACCGGAAACCCTGTACCGTCGAGGGACAGATCGTGCGGTGGGCCGATATCATGGCCTACCTCAACCACGATCTGGAGGATGCCATTCGAAGCCGGGTGATTCGGGAAGATCAGGTGCCGGAAGACTGCGTGCGCATCATCGGCCGAACCCATCCGGAACGGGCCACCACCATGATGCGGGACCTGATTTTCTGCAGCACCGTGGAAGACGGCGAACTGGTTCTCAAAATGAGTCGGGAGGTCTATACCTCCATGACCTCCCTGCGCCAATTTCTGTATGAGAATGTATATCGGGCTGAGCGGGTACACAAGGAATTTGTCAAAGCCAAAAAGATCCTTTCGGAATTGTACCATTTTTTTCTGGAGAATGGGTCCTTTTTGGAACAGGAACTGGTTCATCTTGAAATGGCGCACCTTCTTCATGGCGGGGAGCCCTATGAAAGGGTGGTCTGTGATTTTATCGCCAGCATGACCGACCGGTACGCCATGAACCTCTACGCGAAACTCTTTTTCCCCTCTCCTTTGGTGTAAAAAATCTCATGATTGCCGTTCCCGATCCAATCGCCGCACCGTTTCTGGAAAAAATCCAAAAATTATATGCGGACATGGATGCGGCCTATGGAAGGGTGGCCGAGGGCTACGAATTTCATTGCACCGGGTGTGTGGACAATTGTTGCCAGACCCGGTTTTATCATCATACCCATATCGAGTACCTCTACCTTCGGCAAGGCTTTCGTCATCTCACTCCGGACCTGCGCCGGAAGATTCGAGAACGGGCCGCCGAGGTGCGTCGAAAGACCGCCGCGCTGGAGAAAACCGGCGGGCCGATTCGGCTGATGTGTCCGCTGAATGCGGAGGGGCTCTGTCGGGTCTACCCGCATCGCCCCATGATCTGCCGTCTGCACGGTCCGGCCCATGAGCTTCACCGGCCGGGAAGAGAGGTCGGCTACGGCCCGGGATGCGACGCCTTCTCCCGTCAGACCGAAGGGAGGGCTTATTTGCCGTTCGACCGAACCCCGTTTTATATGGGAATGGCCCACATCGAAGCCGAGCTGAAGCAGGCCGCCGATATTCACCAGAGGATTAAAATGACCGTCGCGGAGATGGTCGAAACCTTATAATTTCCCTCTCAACGATTTATGAAAAAGATAGACCCGGCCCAAATAGACCGACTCCCCGGGCAACGGCTGACACCGGGCGAAACCTTCTGTTTTTCCTGCCATCCGGGAATCGGCTGCTTCAATCGCTGCTGCCGTAATCTCAACCTGTTTCTGTATCCCTATGACGTGGTTCGGTTGAAAAACCGTCTGGAAATGTCTTCGTCTCGATTTCTGGAGGCGTATGTGGAGGTGGTGCTTCGAGACGGCAACCATTTTCCGGACGTGTTGCTTCGAATGGCCGACAATGCGGAGCATACCTGCCCCTTTTTAAAGGACCCGGGATGTTCGGTCTACGAGGACCGGCCCGACACCTGCCGAACCTTTCCGGTTGAACAGGGCTTGATGTACGGCGAAGAAGGAATCGAACCGATTCCGGTCCATTTTTTCAGACCCCCCGATTTTTGCCTCGGACAATATGAGGAGACGGTCTGGACCCTCGACACCTGGGCCGACGATCAGGAGGCGAAATTATACAACCGGATGACGGCGGAGTGGGCTCAGATTCGAAGCCTTTTTCTGAATGACCCTTGGGGAGGCGAAGGGCCGGAAGGGCCCCGTGCCAAAATGGCCTTTATGGCCGCGTACAACATCGATGCCTTTCGGGAATTCGTCTTCGGCTCCACATTTCTGAAGCGGTTCAAAATTAAAAAAGACCGTCAAAGAAAATTTCGAAGAAGCGACCTGGAACTGCTCAAGCTGGGATTCGAGTGGATTCGGTTTTATCTCTGGAAAATCCCCTCCGATTATTTCAAGCCGAGATAATCCTCTGTAATCTTTTCCTCTCCTTCAGGCATCGAAGGCACCCGGTCTCCGCCGAGCACATAGCCGCCGTCGATGCGCAGCACCGTCCCGGTCATAAACGGCGCGTCCTGGAGCACGAACCGCACCGCTCGGATCACGTCCTCCACCGTGCCGGTCCGTTCCAAAAGGGTATGATCGCGCACGGCCCGCCGCTGGTCGGGGCTCAGCAGATCCCATCCCCGGGTTCCCGGGCCGTGGCGGGTATCGATAATGCCGAGCATGACTTCGTTGACCCGGACCTCGGGGGCGCCCATTCGGGCCCAGGTCTCCGTCAACAGCGAGATTCCCCGATTGGCCGCGGCATATCCTTCATTGAAGATATACCCGGCCGGTCCGGATCGGCCGACGAGGCCGGCCACCGAGGAGAGATTGATCACCGCCCCTTCACCGGCGCTCTTGAGGTGGGGAAGGACCGACTCGAATACCCACTGCTTGGCCCGCAGGGTGGTGGCCATCTCCAGGTCCCACTGGGGGCGGTTGTAGCTGCCATGGACCACCGGCCATCCCCCGCGCTCGATGTTGTTGATCAGAATGTCCAGCCGGCCGAACCGTTGAATGATAATGTCGATAAGAGCCGGAATCGCATCGGTATCGAGCAGGTTGATTCTCTGAATGAGATGCTCCGCGCCTGTATCCGCTAACTCCCGACGTAATGTCTCCAGGCTCTCCTCCCAATCATAATAGGTGAGCGCCACCCTGCCCCCGGATCGGGCCAGATCCAGGGCGATCCCTTTGCCGATGCCCTTGACGGCGCCGAGAACCAGGGCGACCCTGTCTTGAATCTGCATTGCTAGAATTCTCCGAAAAGCGCCCGCTTCACCCATTTCAGGGAGAGCCGAAGCAGCGCTGTGTCGTCCTCCCGGGCCGCTTTCACCCATTCCGCCGGCGGGTTCATCTCCTGAAGTTCTCCCTTTTCAAACACCTGACCGCGAAATGCGTCCAGATCATAACAGGCGATGCGGAACAGGCGCCGCTCCTTCATGTCCAGCGGTTTGGGATGTCGCCGACGCTTCAGACCAATGATCTCCATCAGAAGATCATTCATTTCATTATACAATTCGAGTCCCTGATCCCGCACCCATTCCTGAGCGGTGGGTCGGTTTTCCGCATCAAAGCCCCGGCAGTGAGGTTCTTTGAGCAATACATACTGTTCCTGAATTCGGCCGGTTTCCGGTGAACGGGAGGCGAGCCGGGCCAGGGGATACGTTCGGCAAGAGGCGGGCCGGGCCTCATAGACACTGCATCCTTTCGGGGTGACGAAAGGGCACCTGAATCCGGTGGCGGATTCCTGTCTAAGGACCACCACCGGCAGGCCGGTTTCCGGCCCGATATGCTGTCTGGTGTACCGGTCCAGGAAGACATCGGAGCGGAGCCCCAAATGAATTTTCAGACACAAAACATCATAAGGGCTGAGAAACTGATTCAGGTCTCTGCAGCATTCATTGAAGCAGGGGACCTTGGGTGAACAGCAAAAAGCGAACCGCTCCCTATCGGACAGGGGAATCATCTCATTTTCCATCTCTATTCCTTTGGTGGTTTCCGTATGTAGGTCGGAGATCAATATGCGAGCCGATTCGGCGGTTTGTCAACCGAAAACGGTCGGATTTTACCGATTCGGCCTGGATTGGTTTCGGATTTCGGGGGACTCGGATTTGGGGTATCCTATCTGCGGGCCGGATCTTCAAATGCAGAGCTCTGGAAGGTGTTTCAAAATTTATTGACAAGCCCAACAAACGGTGTTAGATCGACTCCGTCGGAAAATAGCTTACCCAATGAAGGGTGGACCGATCCCTTCCGGCAATCACCAGCGGCAACGGTTGTTATGTCATACGCCTTTTTAAGAACAGATCATGCGGAAGAGACCGTAGCTTTGAGTGAAATATCGGACGCTGTCAAATCCATTATCAAAAACACGGCCAAAAAATTGAGAGGGGTTCAGAAACGGGAGTTCATTGCGGAGGTCACTCTGGAACTCCTGGAAGGGAACGCCCGAAAGGCGGAGCGGGAATTCGGCTGGGGCCGGGATACCGTCAAAAAAGGGATTCGGGAACTGGAGACCCGAATTCGATGCATCGACAATTATGCGGCTCGAGGCAATAAACGGACGGAAGAAAAATTTCCCCGGGTGGGAGAGGACATTCGGTCCATTGTCGACTCCGACGGAAACCTGAATCCGGCCTACGAGACCTATTTCCCTCAGGGCAAGGTTACGGCCAAGGGGGTCCTGCAGACCTTGATTCAAGAATTCAATTATTCCGATGACCAGTTGCCCAACGAGAATACCATAGGGAATATGCTTATTCGGTTGGGTTTTCGGCCCGGCGGTTCTTACAAGACGGATTCTTCCAGATCCGTTTGATGCCGGCCGAATGGGGCAACGCCCTTATGGAAGGATCTTGTGGGTTATATCAAGGACCGTACAGTACTTAAAAAAAATATGGAAATGCAGAAAACTATTTACAATGCCGTCATTTTAGCATAGCATAACACTTTGACTAATTTAGGCATGATTGATGAAGAAAGAAACGAAACCTGCCCAGGGTTAAAACAGGGCGTCCTGAATATAAAATTCTGAGGAAGGGAGGTGTAAACGGCTTAGATCGTGCGCGAGAAACAGTAAAGCGAGTTTGGAACCTTAAAAATCAAAGTGAACGTAGGAGGTATTGTCAATGCCAAGTTTCGTAATCAATGAAAAGTGTGATGGCTGTAAGGGTGGCGAAAAGACCGCTTGTATGTACATCTGCCCCAATGATCTGATGGTCCTGGAACCTAACTCCATGAAGGCATACAATCAGGAGCCGGATCAGTGCTGGGAATGCTTTTCTTGCGTAAAAATCTGCCCCACCCAGGCGATCGAAGTGCGCGGCTACGCCGACTTCGTGCCGCTGGGAAGCAGCATCATGCCGATGATGGGTACCGAAGATGTCATGTGGACCTGTAAGTTCAGAAACGGTACCATCAAGCGATTCAAGTTCCCCATCCGGACCACCCCCGAAGGCGAATCCAATGCCTACGCCGACCTGCAGGGCAAAGACCTCGATAGCGAGCTGCTGAGCACGGAAGAAACGGACAGCTATGAGATCCCGAAACCGATCGCGACCGTCTAAGCTTCGTTTTTCGAGTTAAGCGCAAAACGGAACTGTCCCCGAGCGATCGGACGACACATAGAGAATTGAAATTCAGATATTATTAACAAAAGCTGAATCTTATTTTAAGGAGGAAGTCGTATGGCATTACCGAATAAACCGAAGGGTGAACTCAAGGCCGTCAGGGATCCGGAAGTTGAAGAGCGCGAAGTTGATATTCTGATCGTCGGCGGCGGCATGGCTGCCTGTGGTACCGCTTTCGAGGTTAAGAAATGGGCCGGCGACAAGAAGGTCCTTCTGGTCGACAAAGCCGCCATGGAACGAAGCGGCGCCGTTGCCCAGGGGCTTTCCGCCATCAATACCTACATCGGCGACAACACCCCCGATGACTACGTTCGAATGGTCCGCAACGACCTGATGGGCATCGTTCGCGAAGACCTGATCTTCGACCTGGGCTGCCATGTCGATGATTCGGTTCACCTGTTCGAAGAATGGGGACTGCCGGTCTGGAAGAAAACCGACGACGGTAAAAACCTCGACGGTAAAAAAGGCCTGAAGCAGGGCACCCTGAAATCCGGCGCCCAACCGGTTCGCACCGGTAAATGGCAGATCATGATCAACGGCGAGTCCTACAAGAGAATCGTCGCCGAGGCCGCCAAAAAGGCCCTGGGCGAAGACAACATCCTGGAGCGGGTCTTTATCGTCGAGCTGCTGCTGGACGCCAACGAAGAGAACCGCATTGCCGGTGCGGTCGGTTTCTCCGTCCGTGAAAACAAGGTTTTTATCATCAAGGCCAGCACGGTAATGGTGGCCTGCGGCGGCGCGGTCAACATTTATCAGCCCCGTTCGGTCGGTGAGGGCAAGGGCCGTGCCTGGTACCCGGTCTGGAATTCCGGTTCCACCTACACCATGTGTATGAAAGTCGGCGCCGAACTCACCATGATGGAAAACCGGTTCACCCCGGCCCGTTTTAAAGACGGTTACGGCCCGGTCGGCGCCTGGTTTCTTCTGTTCAAGGCCAAGGCCCTCAACGGTCTGGGCGAAAACTTTGCCGCCAGCGACGCCGCCAAGGCCGAGCTTGAGAAATACGCTCCCTACGGAACCGCCGCCATCACCCCGACCTGCCTGCGGAACCATCTGATGCTGTTCGAAATGAAAGAGGGCCGCGGTCCGATCATCATGGACACCGTCACCGCCTTGGCCGAACTCGGAAAGACCATGGACAAGAAAGAACTCAAGCACCTCGAGTCCGAGGCCTGGGAAGACTTCCTTGACATGACCTGCGGCCAGGCCAACCTCTGGTGCGCCACCAACACCGAGCCCGAGAAGAAGAACTCCGAGGTGATGCCGACCGAGCCTTACCTGCTGGGTTCTCACTCCGGTTGCTGCGGCCTCTGGACCTCCGGCCCCGATTTCGACTGGGTGCCCGATTCCTATAAAATCAAGTATAAAGACAAGGTCTACAACCGAATGACCACCGTCAACGGTCTGTTCACCTCCGGTGACGGCGTGGGCGGCTCCGGCCACAAGTTTTCTTCCGGCTCCCATGCCGAGGGTCGTATGGCCGCCAAATCCATGGCACGGTTTGTCCGGGACAATGCGGACTACACTCCGGCCCTGAAGCAGTCCAAAGAAGAACTGGTCGACCTGGTTTACAAACCGGTTCGCACTTATCTCGAAAACGTGGAGTACACCACCGCCGAAGACATCAACCCGGCTTACCTGAAACCCAACGGGATGATGTACCGGCTGATGAAGGCCACCCATGAGTACGGCGCCGGTACCGCCACCTACTACCAGACCACCAGCAAGAACCTCGAGGTCGTGATGGACCTGCTGGCCACCATGCGGGAAGACTGCGAAAAACTGGCCGCCGGCGACCTGCATGAACTGATGAGAGCATGGGAGATCTATCACCGAATCTGGACCGTGGAGTCTCATCTGCGGCACATCCAGTTCCGGAAAGAGACCCGCTACCCCGGCTTCTACTATCAGGCCGACTACCCGGGTCAGGACGACGAGAACTGGTTCTGCTTCACCAACTCCAAGTATGATCCGGCCAAGGGTGAGTGGGATACTTTCAAGAGAGATTACGTCAAGATCATCCCTGATTAATGCCTGTTTGAGGCCAGATCTGTGAATGATTGGCGTGATGCTGATCTAGTCGGATAGTAATTACCTCCAGGCGTCTTGGACGCCTGGAGGTTTTTATTAAGTAGAGGCTTTTCGGCACGGCCTAATTTCCCTTCTGGCGGTTTCCTTGAGGCGACGTCAGGATATTTAAAAGCTTTTGCAGGAACGAACGATTGCCGTAAAAAAAGTTTTTAGATATCTTGACGTAAATTCCCGCCAGTGTCGGCGGTAGGGGATGCTGCCTGAAGGCGTATGCCCGATAGTGGACATGGAACCTGCGATTCATTTTCAATTACAAATCATGATGCACGGAGGGATAGCATGACAGTAGACAAACAAGCCCCTGCTAGCGGAAGCATTTTGGTGGTCGGCGGTGGTATGGCCGGCTTGACCACGGCCATTGAAGCCGCCGAGGTGGGGTACGAGGTGTTCTTGGTCGAAAAAAATCCGTACTTGGGTGGAAGAGTGGCGCAGTTGAATCAATATTTCCCCAAGCTATGTCCTCCTACCTGTGGACTCGAGATCAATTTCAGACGCATTAAAGACAATCAGAACATCAAAATTTTCACCATGGCCGAAGTGGAGAACGTCTCCGGCTCTTCCGGCGACTACGATGTGGCGGTCAAGTTGAATCCCCGCTATGTCAATGCCAACTGCACCTGCTGCGGAGAATGCGGCGAGGCGGTTCAGACGGAGATCCCCAGTGAGTTCGATTTCGGAATGAAACGGGTCAAGGCCGCTTACCTGCCCTTCGAGATGGCATTCCCGGCCCGGTATGTGATCTCACCCAGAATCATCGGAACCGAAGATGCCAAACGGGCCAGAGATGCCTGTAAATACGGGGCCGTGGATCTCGAAATGGAGCCGAAAACCATTAATCTGAACGTCGGGTCGGTGGTCTGGGCCACCGGCTGGGAACCCTATGACGCCTCTCGAATTGACAACCTCGGGTACGGCCGATACCAGAACATCATCACCAATATGCAGATGGAGCGACTGGCGGCTCCCAACGGCCCCACCAGGGGCAAAATTCTCTGCCCGGCCGACGACAAGGCTCCCGAAAGCGTCGTCTTTGTCCAGTGCGCCGGTTCCCGGGATGCCAACCATCTTCCCTACTGCTCCTACATCTGCTGCATGGCCTCGCTGAAACAGGCCACCTATGTGCGGGCCCAGTACCCCGACGCCAAAATCTACATTTTCTATATCGATATCCGGACCCCGGGCAATCGTTATGAAAAATTCTATCAGGAGATCAAGGCCGACGAGAACATCATCTTTATCAAAGGCAAGGTGGCGGAGGTCAGTGAAGATTCCGACACTCGAAGGATCACGGTAACGGCTGAAAACGCCGTCACCGGGGAAAAAATTCACCAGGCTGCCGATTTGGCGGTATTGGCCACAGGGATGCAGCCCACCGCGGCTAATTTCAAACTGCCGGCCGATTTGAAATACAACGGGGACGGCTTTATCCTCAATAATTTTTCCAAAGGAGGAATGTTCGGAGCCGGGTGCTCCGCAAAACCGGCCGACGTGATGACGTCCAATCAACAAGCCACCGGTATGGCCCTGAAAGCGATACAGTCAGTGGTAAACAGGTAAACAGGGGTCAGATGCCGGTTCCCCGGCTTGCGCTTTCATTCCGTGATGCACGGACGGCAGGGGTGTACCGGATACTGATGACTGCTATGAGGAGGTTTATCCATGGATAAAAAGTACGGTGTGTATATCTGTGAAGGTTGTGGAATCGGGGAGTCCCTGGATATTGCGGCGTTGTCCGGTGTGGCCGAGGAAGAGGGATATTCCGTGAAGACCCATCCTCAGTTCTGCGGGGAAGCAGGGGTCGAACTGCTCAAAAAAGAGGTGGCTGAAGGCGCCAACACGCTTGTGCTGGCCGCCTGTTCCAGGCGGGTGTTTTTCGACACCTTCCGGTTCGAGGGCTGTATACTGGATCGGTGCAATATTCGGGAAGGGGTGGTCTGGTCTCATCCCCGGTCCGAATATCCCAAGCTGACCGATGAAGAAAAAGAGGACGAAGACAATTACGACCGGGTTCAGATGATGGGCGAAGACTATCTTCGCATGAGTCTGGCCCGGGTGGAAAAGGTAAAGCTGCCGGAGCCCTATGCGGTGGAGAATTTCACCCGCAATATCCTGGTCATCGGCGGCGGCATTACCGGTATTTCCGCAGCGATCGACGCGGCCAAGGCCGGGTATGATGTGACCCTTGTTGAAAAGGAGAAGTACATCGGAGGCTATGCGGCCAAGATTCGAAAGCAGCTCCCCTTTGAGGATCCCTATGAAAACTTGATGCCTCCGGTCATTCAGTCCAAGATCGACGAGCTTGAGAAATTTTCCAATATTTCGATCAAGACCAATACGGTGGTGGCCCGGATCGCCGGCGAGCCCGGGAACTTTACGGTGACCTTCAAGAAGCCGGGCCAGAAAATCGAGTTCGATGTTCCCTATCCTTTGCCGGAAGAGATGAAGGTGGATGAAAACGGAAAAGAACTCGACGCCGAAGCGCTTCATGAAAAATATATGGAATACAACAAGGGCCGACGGGACATCCTGACCCTCGATCCCGACGGCGAACACTTCGGTGCGGTGGTGCTGGCGGCCGGATGGACCCCCTACAAGCCCGAAGAAGGAGAGTTCTCACATCTGGGTTTCGGCGATATTCCGGATGTGGTCACCAACCACCAGTTCGAGGAAATCGCGGCCAAGGGCCCGGTGGTGAGACCGTCCGACGGCAAAGCTGCCAAGTCGGTGGTCTTTATCCAAAGCCCCGGCCTGGAGAAATCGGATGTCGATTTCGATTATGCGGGCGCCGTAACCAGTCTGGTGGCCCTGAAACAGGCCAAGTACATTCGGGAAGATTATGAAGACGGCAAGTCCTTCATTTTCTATCAGCACATGCGGACCCCCGGCCTGACCGAAAACTTCTACCGGAGTATTCAGAACGACCCCGGCATTTTCATGTCCAAGGGGTCGGTGGCGAGCGTTTCCAAAAACGGCGACGGGGTCTTTGTAGAGGCCGAAGATACGTTGCTCGGCGACAAGATCAAGGTGAAGGCCGACATGGTGGTGCTGGGCACCGGCATGGTTCCGGCCACCGCCCATGAACCGGTGGTCAATCTGGCGTATCGGCAGGGACCCTCATTTCGGGATGTGGGGCTGTTCAAAGGGTACAGCGATTCCAACTTCATCTGCTTTCCCTATGAGACCCAGCGAACCGGCATCTATGCCGCCGGTCCGGTGCGGCGAAGCATGACCATGGAAGAGTCGATGGAAGACGCCACCGGCGCCGCGCTCAAGGCTATTCAGTGCCTCGAGTCGACCAGCCGCGGGGTGGCGGTGCATCCGCGGTCCGGCGATATGACCTTTCCCGATTTCTTCTTTCAACGATGCACCCAATGCAAGCGGTGTACCGATGAATGCCCCTTCGGCGCCATCGACGACGATGCCAAGGGCACGCCCAAACCCAATCCGGCCCGATGCCGGCGCTGCGGTACCTGCATGGGCGCCTGCCCGGAGCGGATCATCAACTTCGCCGACTACAGCATCGACAGCATCGGTTCCATGCTCAAGTCGGTGCAGGTCCCGTCCGAGGACGATTACACCGAGCCGCCCCTGCGAATCCTGGGGCTGGTCTGTGAAAACGACGCCTATCCGGCATTGGATATCACCGGTCTCAACGGCCTTTCCTACTCCGCCGATGTTCGGTTTATTCCGGTCCGGTGCCTGGGATCGGTCAACGTGATCTGGATCAAGGACGCCCTGTCCCAGGGAATGGACGGCGTGTTTCTCCTGGGCTGCAAGCATGGGGATGATTATCAGTGCCACATGGTCAAGGGCAGCGAACTGGCCAGCATCCGTATGAAAAAGATCGGCGAGGCCCTGGCCAGTCTGGCCTTGGAGACCGAGCGCGTGGCTCAGTTCGAGGTGGCCATCGACGAATACGATAAACTGCCCAAGATAATCAACGAGTTTGTGGCATCCATTGAAGAAATCGGCCCGAACCCGTTCAAGGGATTCTAACCATCACGCGAATCGAAGAACCGGTGGACAGCGCCGGGGACTGCGACATTTTCCCCGGCCGCTGAATCTGACCCCTGAATGAATGGAGGAATTGAAATGACGGAAACATACATGGTTGAGCCCGATCTGGAATTTATTAAGGAAGTCGGTTTGCTCGGGGCGGAAGACCTGAAGAAGTGTTATCAATGTGCGACCTGTTCGGTGGCCTGTCCCATTTCGCCGGACCACAAACCCTTTCCCCGAAAGGAAATGATCGCCGCTTCCTGGGGAATGAAAGACCAAGTCCTCAAAAACGCCGACATCTGGCTCTGCCACAACTGCGGCGACTGCACCACCCTGTGCCCCCGGGAGGCCAAACCCGGCGATGTGCTGGCGGCCCTTCGCACCTACGCCATCCAGGAGTATGCGGTACCCAAGAAATTGGGCAAGATGGTGAATGATCCCAAGAAACTGCCGATGTTGCTGGCGGTTCCGGTGGTGCTCTTTCTGGTGGTGGGCATTTTCTTGAAGATGTTCGGCATTCACTGGCTGAACTTCTCTCCGTCCGGAGAAGAAATCGTGCATGCCAAATTTTTTTCCACCTGGCTGGTGGACCTGATCTTTATCCCCACCTTCCTTTTCGCCATCGGCGTATTCGCCCTCGGTCTTACACGGTTTATCGGGGATATCCATGAAGAAGCGCTCAAGAGCGGCAAAACCGACAAGAAAAAGATTGATCCCAAAGGGTTCATCGAAGCTTTGGTCCGGGTGATTCCGGAGATTCTCAAGCACAAGAAATTTTCCCAGTGCGGTGAAAATGCCGACCGAGCCACCTCTCATATGATGGTCCTTTACGGGTTTATCGGCCTTTTTATCGTCACTAATATCTTTTTCATCACTCTCTATGTTTTCGGCATTCATGGGCCCTATTCCCAGCTGAACCCGGTCAAATGGCTGGCCAACATCGCCGGTGTGGCTCTGGTGATCGGGGCGGCCCTGATGATTAAAGACCGGCTGACCGCCACCGAACAGACCTCGACCTACAAGGATTGGTTTCTGGTCGGTCTGGCCCTGTTTTTGGGCGTCACCGGCATGTTGACCGAGATGACCCGTCTGGGCGGCGCCGCCGGATTGTCCTACACCATCTATTTTATTCACCTGGTGTTTGTATGGGCACTGTTCGCCTATGTGCCCTATTCCAAACTGGCGCATCTGGTCTACCGTACCGTGGCCATGGCCTATGCCGAGTATACCGAGCGGTCTTGATTTTGAATTGATTTCGTTTTTTTGATCCACATAGGGGAGGGTCCTGCGGGGCTTTCCCCTTTCTGTTTTTATGACTCAGCGCTTTTTCGACCTCAATACCTATCTGCGGAACCGGTTCGGAGAACGGGTTCAGAAAATCACGGTGGATGCCGGGCTGACCTGTCCCAACCGCGACGGCTCCCTGTCCACCGGCGGATGTATCTACTGCAACCCGAAAGGCTCCGGCTCCGGCGCGTTTGCCGAAGGGCTCAGCATCACCCGGCAGCTTCAAGACAGCCGGGATTACATCGCCCGGCGGTACAAAGCTGAAAAGTTTCTGGTCTATTTCCAATCCTTTACCAACACCTATGGACCGCTGCCGCTTCTGAAGTCGATGTACGACGAAGCCCTCACCGCCATCGCCGGGGTGGTGGGTCTGTCCATCGGCACCCGGCCCGACTGTGTGGATGAGGCGATTCTGGGGCTGTTGGAAGCATACGCCCGGGATTACCTGATCTGGCTCGAATACGGGCTTCAGTCGGTCCATGATCCCACCCTGCGTCGAATCAACCGCGGACATGATTTCGCCTGTTTTGAACGGGCGGTGGCGTTTACTCAGGGTAGAGGCATTCAGATCTGCGCCCACATCATACTGGGGCTTCCCGGTGAAGGGCGGTCCCATATTTTAGAAACCGCGAGAAAAATCGCCGATCTGGGCATCCACGGGGTCAAGATCCACCTGCTGTATGTGGTCAAAGGAACGCCGCTGGAGAGGGAATACCGCGCCGGCCGATATCGGCCTTTGGAACAGGCCGAGTATGCGGAATGGGTCTGTGATTTTCTCGAACGCCTGCCGCCGGAGATGGTGATTCAGCGGATCACCGGCGACCCCCATCCCGAAGAATTGGCGGCGCCACTCTGGTCTTTGGACAAGAACGGCACCCGGAATCTGATTCTGGACATTTTAAAGAAACGGGATTCTCGGCAGGGGAAAAGGTATAGGAGAACCGTCGGACGCTGGTGAAAATCGCGTATAGCAGTTGATGATCTGATCCCGAACCTGCTTTTGAAGCTTTCCTCGCTGTAGATGAAAATCCATATTTTACCCCATTTAAAATTTCTCTTTTTACAAGTAGATTTCTTCATTGATAGCGAATGGAATCTGTTCCGCCGAGGAGCAGGTGGCCCAAATCTATTTCATGAGGAGGTAAAAAGATGTTTCTGCAGACCGTCAAATCAGCGGGATTGGCCCACATGTCCTATATTCTGGGGCACGGAGGCGAGGCAGCCGTCATTGATCCGCGGCGGGACTGTGATATTTACTTTGACATCGCCCATCGGCAGGGGGCCCAGATCAAGTATGTCTTTGAAACCCATCGGAATGAAGACTATGTGATCGGCTCCAAAGGGATTGCCGACCGCTCCGGTGCGCAGATCTATCACGGAGAGGACCTCGATTTTCATTATGGAAACCCGGTTTCTGAAAATGATGTCTTTGAGGTAGGGGATCTTCGTTTGAAAATTCTGAAAACCCCCGGCCACACCTTTGAAAGCATCTCCATCGCCCTGATCGATACCCAGTTCAGCGATGACGCCGTCGGGGTGCTTACCGGCGATTGTCTGTTTATCGGGCAGGTGGGCAGGACCGATTTTTTTCCGGACCGGAAAGAAGAGGTCGCCGCCCTTCAGTACGACAGCATCTTCAACAAAATCCTTCCGCTGGGGGATCAGACCATCCTCTATCCGGCCCACGGCGCCGGTTCGGTCTGTGGGTCCGGTATGGCGGAGCGGGAGTTTTCCACCCTCGGCTACGAGCGAAAGCACAACCCGATGCTTCAGCTTTCCCGGGATGATTTTATTCAGACCAAGGCGAGCCAGAATCCGGAACAGCCGCCCTATTTTCGGAAAATGGAGGAGTTGAATCTTAACGGCGCCCCCGGCGTCTATTGTCTGCCCAAACCCAAACCTTTGTCGGCCAAGGCGTTTCACAGTGCCATGAAGGACGGAATGGTGGCGGTGGATATTCGCCCGCCTGAAAGTTCGGCCGGCACTTACATTCCGGGCAGCTATGCCATGTCTCTGGAGATGGTCCCCGGATTCGCCGGCTGGTTTCTCGATTATGACACCCCGATCGGGCTGATCGCCGAGGAATACCAGAACGTGATGACTGCGGTGGAATACCTGGTGCGGCTCGGATATGAGCAGGTCACCGCCTATTTGGCCGACGGCATGACCGACTGGGAAACCGCCGGTCTGAAATATGAACGCATTCCCGCCCTGTTTGCCGCGGATTTGGGGGAGCGGATTCGTTCGGGGGAATCCTTCACCCTGCTGGATGTGCGGGAGCCGCCGGAGTTTCAGGAGAAGCACCTGGACAATTCGGTGAATATCTATGTCGGCCATTTGCCGGACCATCTGGATGAGATCCCCAAAGACCGCCCCGTCACCACCTTTTGCAGCAGCGGACACCGGGCTACCGTGGCCGCCTCTGTTCTGAAACGGCATGGTTTTGAAAATGTGGAAACCTGCCTGGGGTCCATGCAGGCCTGCGAGGCGGTGGGGTGTGCCGTTGTTTCCGGTGAATAAAGGACTTTCGGCTTGGATCATGGTCGGGCCTTTTAAACGGTGTGCAATAAAGGTCGGCCCTCGAAAATAATTGAATACCGCTCATTCCCGGGTTCGGGCCGCGGCCACCCATGCTTGACCCAGAGACACCCCGCCGTCATTGGCCGGGACCCGGGTGTGGGTGAACACGGTGAATTTTTCGTCCGACAATGAGCGGAGCAGCCCTTCCAGCAGAAGGGCGTTCTGAAAAGAACCGCCGCTCAATGCCACCCGGTCGAGGCCGGTCCCGGTCCGGATTTCCCGGCAGAGTTGGGTGAAGAGGCGGATCAGGGCGTTGTGGAATTTCCCGCTGATCACGGCGGATGAGACACCCGATCGAAGGTCTTCGACCACCCCTTGAATGAGGGGACGGGTGGAAATTTCTCGTCGAGTGCCGGAGGACCATTCAAACGGGTACGCCCCTGCGACATTCCGGTCCGCAATCATTTCCAGTTCCATGGCCGCCTGGCCTTCAAAAGAGACGCGGCTGCGCAGGCCGACCAGGGCCGCGATGCCGTCGAACAGCCGTCCCAGGCTGGAGGTTCGGGGCGTGTTGACGCCTTTGGCGATCATTTGAACCAGCATCCCCATCTTTTGTGCGCCCATCTCTTTCAGAAACGGCAGTTCCAAATCGAAAAAATCCTCACCATAAGCGTCCATCAGATAAGAGACCGCCATCCGTTCGGGCGCTTTCACGGCGGCGGCGCTTCCCGGCATACCCACATAGGACAAATGGGCCGTCCGGGTGAACTTGTCGGCTTCGGCGATCAGCACTTCTCCGCCCCAGATCGCCCCGTCTCCGCCGTAGCCGGCGCCGTCGAAGGCGAGCCCGATGACCGGCCCGTCGATCCGGTTCTCGGCCATGCAGGCGGCGATATGGGCATGGTGGTGCTGCACCGGTATTCGGACCAGGTCCGTCTCTGCCCTGGCATACCGGGTGCTCAGGTAATCGGGGTGAAGGTCGTGGGCGATGATTTTGGGCTGAATGTCGAGGATGCGTTTCAGGTGGTCTACCGTAAGCCTGAAAAAGGCTTCGGTTTCCAGATTTTCCAGGTCTCCGATGTGCTGGCTCATGAAGGCGTTCTTGCCTTTGGTGAGACAGACCGCGCTTTTCAGTTCCGCACCGCAGGCCAGGATCGGGTCTACCGGCCGGCTCAGAAAAATCGGCATCGGAGCATATCCCCGGGATCGGCGGATCGGGCGGGGAGCGCCGGCGATGATACGGGTGATGGAATCATCGCTTCGCAGCCGAATGTCCCGGTTGTGGACCAGAAAAAAATCGGCGATCCCTGACAGCCGGCGAAATGCCTCCTCATTGTCGATGGCGATGGGTTCCTCGCTCAGATTGGCGCTGGTCATTACCAAAGCGATGAAGTTTGACCGCTTCGGATCGAGGAGCAGATAATGGAGCGGGGTGTAGGGAAGCATGACCCCGAAGTACCGGTTTTGCGGAGCGATCGATTCGGCGAGGGAATGGCTTGCCATTTTTTGAAGAAGTACGATGGGCCGCTGAGCTGAACTCAGGAGTCGTTTTTCTTCGGCTGAAACCTCGGCGAACTGATGAACGGCTTCCAGATGGGGCGCCATCAGGGCGAAGGGCTTTTCCTCGCGCCCTTTTCGTTCCCGCAACCGCCGAACCGCATCCGGTTTTTCGGCGTCCGCCGCCAGATGGAACCCCCCCAGCCCCTTGATCGCCAGGATATGCCCGGCCTTCAGCAGCTCAATCGTTTTTTCGATCGGATCTTGCGCCCCAAGGGGTTCGGCATCGCGGTCGAAAATCGCCACCCGAGGCCCGCAGACCGGACAGGCGTTGGGTTGGGCATGAAACCGACGGTTCCCTGGATCTTCGTATTCGGCCCGGCACTGATCGCACAGAGGAAACACCGACATGGAGGTGTAGGGCCGATCATAGGGAATGTCGTCGATGATGGTATACCGGGGCCCGCAGTGGGTGCAGTTGATGAAAGGGTACCGGTACCGCCGGTCGGCCGGGTCGAACAGCTCCCGAAGGCAGTCCTCGCAGACCGACATGTCCGGAGAGATCAGGGTGGCGGTTTCTTCCCCCGGTTTGCTCGGGAGGATGGTGAAATCTTCAAATGCCTCCACCGGATCCGGTTTTCTGGATATATCGGTGATATGGGCCAGGGGCGGTTTGTGGGCCTTCAGGTGTTGAAAAAAGGCGTCGATGTCGGCGGGTTCGCCCTCGGCATGAATCAGCACCCCGGAGGAGGTGTTGGCCACATGGCCCCGGACGGCGTATTCCCGGGCCGATTGGTAGACAAAGGGACGAAAGCCGACCCCCTGCACAATTCCGTTGATGGTGATCCGGACTGCAATAATCGATTCGTCCATCGGTGTTACGGAAGGAAACAGGGCCTCATACCTTCGGGAGGTCCCACCGGACATTCGGAATATCCGGCGGTTCCGCGGTGCTGCCGGACACCGGCCGGGCGGCCGGATGTCGGTCGATCGTATTCAGGACCTCCTTGGCCGCGGCCACCATTCCGCCCACGTCGGAGAGGGTGGAGGGGATGATCATGGTGTTGTTTTCCCGGGCCAGCTTTTCAAAGGCGCTCATGTACTGCTCCGCAATGCGCAGGTTGACCGCATCCTTGCCGCCTTCCTTATTGATGGCCAGGGCGATCTTGGCGATCCCCCGGGCGGTGGCCTCGGCCACCCGCTCGATTTCGGCGGCCCGTCCCTCGGCTTCGTTGATCCGCCGCTGTTTTTCCCCTTCCGATTCGGCGATCATGGCCTGCCGCTTTCCCTCGGCCCGATTGATCTCGGCCTGCCGCTTTCCTTCGGATTCGGCGATATCCGCCCGTTTTTTCCGTTCCGCCTTCATCTGCTGTTCCATGGCCTCGATAATGGTTTTGGGCGGTTCAATGTCCTTGACCTCGTACCGGGTCACTTTGACGCCCCAGGGGTCGCTGGCTTCGTCTACGGCCTGGACCACTTTGGCGTTGATTTCGTCCCGGGCCTCGAAGCTCATGTCCAGATCAAAGGTGCCGAAAATGGAGCGCATCGTGGTCTGGGCCAACTGAGAGACCGCATACTTGTAGTTTTCGATGCCGTAGGCCGATTTGACCGGGTCCACCACCTGGATGTAGAGAATCCCGTCGACCCCCACGGAGACGTTGTCCCGGGTGATGCAGGTCTGCTGGGGCACGTCCACCGCCTCTTCCTTGAGGGACCGTTTATAGGCCACCTTGTCCAGAAAGGGGACCAGTACGTGAAAACCGGCATCCAGGGTGCGGCTGTATTTTCCCATTCGCTCCAGTACGAAAGAGGTTCGATGGGGCACGATCCGCACGGTTTTGAAAAAGGCGATGAAGGCGAAGATCAGAATCCCGATAATGATATATTCCAACATATTCTCTCCTAATCCTGAACAGGTTCCACGTGAAGGACGATGCTCTCCTTGCCGATGATGCGGACGTACCGGCCCGGCATTAAGGTTTCATCCGCTTGCGTCTCCGCCTTCCATGCCGCGCCTTTGAAGGTGACCCGGCCCGGGCTTCCCCGTGTAAGCGGTTCTTTGACGACAGCGGTTTTTCCCAGAAAATCATCGGTGATATCCGGCTCATACCCCTTTTCGCCCAACAATCGTGTCCGCATGGACAAAAGGCCGGCCACCGAAGTGACCAGAAAAATCAGCAGTTGCAGGAGCAGGCTGAGGTGGAAAAAATAGCTCAAGACGGCCGTCACCCAGGCCCCGATGCCGAAAAAGACCAGGATGACGCCGGGAACGGAAAATTCCGCAATCAGAAGGACCAGGCCGATGAAAAACCAGATCAGTGTGGGATTGAAGAAGAGACCGAGGCCCACATTCACCCCCTTTTTTCGCTATCAGGTGGACCGATCGCCGCCTCCGGCTTCCGCCTCACGGTCCATCATGGCCGCGGCTTCCCGAAGAAGCTGAAGGGATTCCCGGGCCGCCGCCTCGTCTATTTTCTGAATGGCGAACCCGGCATGGACGATAACATAGTCGCCGACCCGGGGATCTTCCAGCATCAGAAGGCTGGCCTCCCGCCGGACCCCGTCCACGTCGATGACCGCCATCTGGTCGTTGATCTCGACGATTTTAGAGGGAATGGCTAGACACATGGTTTTCGACTCCTTTTGCTTGATAATTGCCGCCCAGGGTTTTAACCTCTTTCAGCACCAGTTCGATCATCTCTTCCATTCGGTTTTGAATCACCGGGGTCAACTCCACGGTGTACGTGGTGATGTCCTGGGGTTCCACCCCGAGAATGACCGTATGCGGGGCCTTGCCCAGGCCGTGGCGGCAGAGGGTCATGGCCTCCAGAAAATCGATCTGGTGCAGGGAGTTTTTGGCCCGGACCCGGTCGGGGATGTCGTCGTGGTCAATTCGGTACAAGGTGCCCGGTTCGCCGTCGTTGCGGATGACATCCACGACGATGAGCTCATCCACTTCGCAGATCACCCCCAAAAGATGCATGCCGAGGACCCCGCCGTCCATCACCGTAATGTTTTCCCCGAAGGTGTATCGGCGGTGAAGTTCGTTGATGACGTGGATGCCGAACCCTTCGTCGGTGAGCAGGCTGCATCCCACGCCCAGTATCATGATATTGGGTGATTTCATAATTATCGGTTCGATTCGGTTGTTTTCCCACACCGCCGAAAGCTCTTTCATTGGAGGAGGGTCATTCCCGAAGGAAACGGATTTCCACTGAAAAGGACCGTATTCTCAGAAAGATGGATGGCGGGGATGAGAGGGTCGCCCGGGCCGGTGCGAATGACCTGCCGGCCCGGGCGAACAGGAATGCTGCGTTTAGAGCACTTTGACTTTGTACACCTCGTTGGACTTGGGATCGATGACATGGACGGCGCAGGCGATGCAGGGGTCGAATGAGTGGACCGTCCGCAGTACCTCGATGGGCCGTTTGGGATCGGCGATGGGGGTGCCGATCAGGGCTTCTTCTACGGGGCCCTTTTTGCCGCCTTCACACCGGGGCCCCAGGTTCCAGGTGGAGGGGACCACGTACTGATAGTTCTTGATTTTCTTGTTTTCGATCTCGATCCAGTGGCCCAGAGACCCCCGGGCCACGTCGTTGAGCCCGTAGCCCATACCGGTGTCCGGCATTTCATAGGGTTCGTAGGTTTTGGTGTCGCCGTTCCGGACGTTTTCCACCAGGCTCATGATCATGCTTTCCATGTTGTCGCCGATGATGATGGTTTCCAACCCCCGGGCCGCGGTTCGGCCCAGTGTGGAGAACAGGGCCTCGACCGGCACGTTCAGCTTTTTGGCGGTGGCGTTCACGAGGCTCTGAACCGGTTTATTCCCGGAAGCATAGGCCACCAGCACCCGAGCCAGGGGGCCGACCTCACAGGCCTCCCCTTCGTACCGCGGGGCCTTGAGCCATGAGTATTTTCCGGTTTTGGTCTGGCCGAACCACCAGGTCCGCTTCCCGCCCGGTTCATAGGGGCCGTGCTGGGGTTCGGTCACCCCTCCGAATGGATGCATGGGTTCGTGATCCGCATACCAGGCATGCTTCACGTGCTCGGTCACTTTTTCCTGGTCCGCCATCTCCACCTTGCTGAGATCCCGGTTGAATACCACGCCCCGAGGGAAGAGGAAGGATTCGGGTTCTTTTTCGCTGGAGGGGAGATCTCCGTATGCCAGAAAATTGGTGGTGCCCCCGATGCCGCCCCAGTCTTTGTAGTAGGAAGCGACCATCAGCAGATCGGGGATATAGACGTCTTTGACGAACTTCTGGGTCTCCTTCCAGAGATAGAGGAATTGGAAAATCCGGTCCGGGTTGAGGTCCCGAACGGAGGTGACACCCCCCACCACCAGCGACTGGATGTGGGGGTTTTTCCCGCCGAAAACGGCATGCATTTTGGCCGCCTTGGCCTGCAACCGCAAGGCTTCGATATAATGGGACGTGGCCATCAGGTTTTCTTCCGGCGGCAGCTTGTATGCCGGGTGTCCCCAGTAGGCGTTGTTGAAGGGACCGAGCTGACCGCTTTCCACAAAAGTCTTGAGGCGGTTCTGGACGTCTTTGTAATAGGCGGTGCCGCCCCAGGGCGCATTGCTGACGTTTTCGGACAGCTTGGCTGTTTTGGTCGGATCGGCTTTCAGGGCGCTGACGACATCCACCCAGTCCAGGGCATGGAGATGATAAAAGTGGACGATGTGGTCATGTTGAAATTGGGCCCCGTGCAGCAGGTTGCGAATGATTCTCGCATTGGGCGGAATCTGGACCCCGACGGCGTCTTCCACCGCCCGCACCGACGCCAGACCATGTACATAGGTGCAGACCCCGCAGGAGCGTTGGACGAAATGGTAGGCGTCCCGAGGGTCCCGACCCTTGAGGATCATTTCAATGCCCCGGAAGAGCTGCCCCGAACTCCAGGCGTCTTTGACTTTGCCGTCTTCGACCTCGACCTCGATGCGAAGATGGCCTTCGATTCTGGTAATCGGATCTATGGTAACGCGTGTACCCATATGAGTTTATCCCCCTTTTTCGGTAAAGGATTTTGTTGAGTCTACGGCAGAATTACATTTCTTCGTAAAACGGCGTCATCTTGTCCCAGAAATCGGGTTCGCTGCAACCCAGGCAGGGATGGCCCGCCTGAATCGGCCAGCTGGTGCCGCCGTTGAATTTGGCGATGGGGCAGTTGTTGTAGGTTTCCGGTCCGCGGCACCCGACCTCGTAGAGGCACCAGCCCAGGGCCGCTTCTTCGGAACCGAATTCTTTTACGAATTCACCGTTTTCAAAATGGGACCGGCGGGGGCATTGATCGTGAATGGTTTTGCCGTAGGCGAAGATGGGTCGGCCCAATCCGTCTAGGGCCGGCAGTTTGCCCAGCAGCAGGTAATTAACGACGGTACCGATCAGATTGATCGGGTTGGGGGGGCATCCGGCGATGTTGATGGTTTTGATGCCGGTGGCCTCGCTCACACTCTTGAAACCGCCCGGATTGGGCGCCGCCGCCTGAATGCCGCCGAAGTTGGCGCAGGCCCCGATGGCGATCACCGCCGCGGCCTTGGGGCAGATGTCGTTGGCGACCTCGTAAAACGTTTTTCCGGCGACCTTGCCGTATGCGCCCTCATGGCCGACCCCCACCGCACCCTCGGTGATGCAGATGAATTTGCCTTTGTACTTCTCTGCGGCATCATGGAGGACTTCTTCCGCCTGATGGCCGGCCGCGGCCATGATGGTTTCATGGTACTCCACGGAAAGGATATCCATCACCAGTTCGTCGATCCAGGGATAGATGGACCGAAGAAAGGCTTCGGAGCAGCCGGTGCATTCGCTGAAATGAAGCCAGATCACCGGGGGACGCTGTTTGGGCGAGGCAAAAACTTCCGCGACTTTGGGAACGAAGGACGAGGACAGCCCCATGGTGGCTGTGAGGTAGGTACAGAACTTCATGAAGTCCCGCCGTGAGACCCCTTTGCTCTCCAACCTCTCGTAAAATGCTTTCTCCTTTTCCAAGGATTCCATTTGCACCTCCTGGTAGCGGGTTAAGGATACATATTAAAGGATTATCGATCTTTTTAGAAGTTTCGTACGGAAAAGTCAAACGAAGTTAAAAAAATAAATGGAATTTAGTTTCTCTCGAAATTATTCTGAACCCTTGACGAAAAAATATACGGTTTTATATTTATGGGTTAGCCGTTTTCAGCGGTTACTGCGACGGTTTCGGAATCATTCCGAGGAGAGTGGAGATCCCTCCTGATTTTTTCCTTGGGAAGCATTTCCCTTCCCGGGGACCGTTTTCTCCCCACCCGGCGCATTCAATTCCGCCAGCAGACGGGCATGGATATTGTCGAATCCCCCGTTGGACATGATCAGCACCGTATCTCCCGAACCGGCGGTCTCCCCGAGATGGTGGATGATCGCTTCGGTGGTGTCGAAATGAAGGGCCGGTTTTCCCCGCCGGTTCAGGTCCGACACCAGCTGTTCCGAAGAAAAGCGTTCCCCCTCCGGAACCTTGTCCAGCCGGGACGGCTCTCGAATAACGGTTAAGTCCGCATCGTCGAAGACCGTTGCGTACACGTCCTGAAATACCCGGCGCATACTGGTGTTGGTTCTGGGCTCGAAAACGGCGATCAGCCGCCCTGTGCAGAACGGGCGAACCCCGCGAATCGTCTCCCGAACCGCCGTAGGATGATGGGCGAAATCATCCATCACCGTAATGCCGTTGACTACCCCGCGAACCTCCTGCCGGCGCCGAGGCCCCTGAAAGGTTGCCAGAGCATCGGCCATTGCCTCGGTGGATACGGACAACCCATCCGCCGCTGCAATCGCCGCCAACGCATTGAAGAGGTTGTGTTCACCCGGGAGTCGGGTGCGGAATTCGCCGAGCACCGATCCCTGCCGGAGGACCTCGAAGGCGGTCCAGGGCGGATCGATTCGAATTTTTCCCAGGCGCCAGAGGGAGTCGGGTCGGCGGCCGTAGGCAAGGACGGTGCAGGTACGGTTTCCGGTCAGGTCCCGAACAACGGGACTCCCGTCAAAAGCCAGAAGGGTGCTTTCGGGCCGCATTCGGGCAAGCAGCCGGTCGAATGCCGATCGGACATGGGCCAGGTCCCGGTAGATATCGGCGTGGTCGAATTCCACGCCGGTCAGAATCGCCATGTGCGGATCATAGTGGAGGAATTTGGGGCCCTTGTCGAAAAAGGCGGTGTCGTACTCGTCGCCTTCCACCACAAAAAAGTCCCCCTTTCCCAGCCGGTAATTGCTGTTGAAATCCCGAAGGATGCCGCCGATGAAAAAGGTCGGGTCCAGCCCGGCCCGGTAAAGAATCCAGGCCAGAATAGAGGCGGTGGTGGTCTTGCCGTGGGTGCCGGTGGTCATCAGGACTTTTTTATTCCCGGCCACGAAGCGGTTGAGGGCCTGGGGCATGGAGCAGAAGCAAAGCCCCATGTCCGCCAGGGCCCGGGCTTCGGGGTTGTCCCGAACCACCGCATTGCCCACCACCAACAGGTCCGGCCGGTGGGCCAGGTTCTTTGAAGAAAACCCTTGTATGACCGGAATCCCCTTTTTTTCCAGAAAATCGCTCATGGGCGGATAGACCCCCTGATCCGATCCGGTGACCGTATATCCCAGGTCTTTCAGCATTCCGGCCAGGGCCCCCATGCCGGCGCCGCAGATCGCGATCAGGTGAATGGTCCGCACCGATTCCGGAACCCGGTTTTTCTCCATATCCATCAATTGAAACAATCCCCGCTTTCTGGAAAAATCTATTTCTTGGTCAGGATCTGAAACACCTCCGAAGCGGCCCGCACGGTGTAGTCGACGTCCTCCCGGGTATGGGCCGCGGAAATGAAGCCGGCTTCGAACTGAGAAGGCGCCAGATACACTCCCCGCTCCAGCATGCCCCGGTAGTAGGCGGCGAACATCTCCAGATTCGAGGTTTTGGCGTCGGCGAAGCTGGTCACCGCCTGTTCGGTGAAGAACATCCCCAGCATGGAGCCGACCCGGTTGAAGGTGACCGGCATGCCGATGGCGACGGCCGACCCCTGAAGCCCGACGGCGAGGCGGGTGGAGATTTTTTCCAGATCTTCATAAAAACCCGGCCTCTGAAGTTCCCTCAGGGTCGCCAGCCCGGCGGCCATGGCCAGGGGATTGCCCGACAGGGTGCCGGCCTGGTACACGGGCCCTTGAGGGGCCACCTTTTCCATGATGTCGGCCCGTCCCCCGTAGGCCCCCACCGGCAGACCCCCGCCGATGACCTTGCCCAGACAGGTCAGGTCCGGGGTGATGCCGTACAGGGATTGGGCCCCGCCGTAGGCCACCCGAAAGCCGGTCATGACCTCGTCGAAGATGAGCACGGCGCCATGCTTTTCGGTCTCGGCCCGCAGGGCTTCCAGGAATCCCTCGGCCGGCGGCACCGCGCCCATGTTGCCCGCCACCGGCTCCACGATAATGCAGGCGATCTCGTCCCCCCGGCGGTCCATGGTCGACTTGAGGGTTTCGATGTCGTTGTAGGGAAGGGAAAGGGTCTGCTCCACCACGCATTCGGGCACCCCGGGGCTTCCGGGAATACCCAGGGTGGCCACCCCGGAGCCGGCCTCCACCAGCAGGGTGTCGGCATGGCCGTGGTAACAGCCGTCGAACTTGAGGACCGCATCCCGGCCGGTAAAGGCCCGGGCCAGCCGAATGGCGCTCATGGCGGCCTCGGTGCCGGAGTTGACCATCCGCACCATCTCCATGGAGGGGACCGCCGCCGCCACCGCTTGCGCCAGTTCCACCTCCAGGACGGTGGGTGCGCCGAAGCTGGTCCCTTTGGACAGCGCCGACTCGATGGACCGGATGACCTCGGGATGCTTGTGGCCCAGGATCATGGGGCCCCAGGAGCCCACATAGTCGATATAGGAATTGCCGTCGATGTCGGTGATGCGGCTTCCCTCGGCCTTGTCGATGAAAAGCGGCTCTCCGCCCACCGATTTGCAGGCCCGAACCGGGCTGTTGACGCCGCCGGGGATGATGCGAAGGGCGTCTTCGAAGTATTTGCAGGAATTATCAAATTTCATGGGATGACCCTCCTTTGAGTGTGAGCGCTTTCGGCGGTTACATGATTGACCTTCTCGAATACAATCTTCGGGAGCATATTTCAATGGCAACTTTGGACCGGACCCATAAAAAACGGAGACACCCAACCGGTCGGTCGAGGGGTTGAAGATTTCTAAATGCTTGAATTTTTCCTGTTAATTTCATATAGTATTGAACCCCAGCGGATATCGAGACCGTCCTTTGCAGGATTTCAGGACGTAATTCAAGCGATATCGATTAGTTACACGCCAAGTGGCCGATTCGGGCGATGCTTGGGCGGGAAAGGCGGTTATGATTCGAAAGATTATCTCCGGCGGTCAGGAAGGGGTGGAGCGGGCGGCCCTGGATGCGGCCCTGAAGCTGAATATCGCCCACGGCGGCTGGGTCCCCTACTGGCGGGAAGAAGAGGACCGCGCCCTGACCCGTACCTACCGCCTGCAGGCCATGCGCCACGGCAATTTCGTGTTGGCCGCCCTTCAGAATGTTCTGGATTCGGACGGGGTGCTGATCATTTCCCGGGGTGAGCCCTCGGGCAATTCGGCCCTCAACCGGCGGCTTGCCGAAAAACATTCTCATCCCTGGATCCATATCGATCTCGATCGGGTCTCGGCCTTTGACGCGGCCCGTCAAATCGAGGCATGGATCGCTGACCACCGGGTGGAGGTTCTCAATGTCACCGGCCCCAAAAAGAGCCCCCGGTTCGATCTCTATCAAACCACACTGGAGATTCTGGGAACCGTCTTTCAGCTGGTCCTGGTCGAACCCCGCCGATACGAATACAACCCGCTGGCTCCCGCCGTCACCGGCGCCGAAAGCCGATTGGCCGCCTTCATCAGCCTTCCCCGGTCGGTGGCCGAGGCGGTGGAGACCCTCCTGTCCAAACTCACCTTTCAGGAGCGGAGTCGCATCGCCAACATGGACCGTTCGCGGCTGGCCTCCCTTTTTCCTTCTCTGGGGATGTATATCAAAAATGAATTCCGCATGTGGAAGGGCAACGACCCGCTCATGGACGACTGCCGGCTGCTTTCGGATTTCGAGGAGGAAGAGCCTGCTGCCGTGATCATTCGGGAATTATGGAAACGCCTTCAGGATTCCGACCAGGTGCTTCGGGTGGTCAAATAATCTTCCGGTCGGCCCCTCTGAATCCCGAATAATCCCTCTGCGCAGATCAATTACCCGATTCGCCCCATTCCTTCCGGATCCTTCCGCTGTTAAAATAAATCGTTTTATGAACGGGCATGCCGACCGGGGTCCCGGGTCTCAACCGATAAAAATGGGAATTGTTCACTGAAACCCGGTGCGGAATGGCTGAAAAACAGAGAATGAATGCGGGAATAAGATGAAAACCACCATAACCCCGGGGGGCGCCGCGCTGCCCAGGTTCGGCGATCTGCCCTTTCGAACCAAATTGACCGTCATCGTCACCCTTACCTCCCTTTTCATCGTGGGGGTGCTGGCGGTGTTTTTTCTGACCGATAAGATCACCGCTTTTCGGCGCAATATGGTCCAGAATATCGCCACCCTGGCCGAAGTGGTGGGGATCAACTCCACCGCCTCCCTCACCTTCGAGGTGCCGGAAACGGCCACGGAAATCCTCGCCGCCCTGAGCGCGGAGCCGCAGATCGCCGTGGCCGCCGTTCTTCGGCGGGACGGCAGTCTGTTTGCGGTATACCAAAACCCGCTCCTGTCGGATTCGAAACCGGCGGACGCGGCTTTTTTTCAGACCCTTCGCGCCGGTTTCGCAGACCCCATCGACCACCGGCAGACCCTTCACCTGTTTTCAGCCGAGTATCTGGACGTGATCCACCCCATTCGCCTAAAAGACGAAGTGATCGGGTATGTGGTCATCCGGGCCGATTTACGCGCGTTGAACACCCGGATTGTGCATTCGGTGCTGGTGGTGCTGGGGTTGACCACACTGCTGTTTATGATTGTTCACCTCATCTCCAAACGGCTGCACCGGTCGGTGGTCGATCCCCTGGCCGAACTCACCCGGGCCATGGAGGCGGTCTCCGAACACCGGGATTACAGCGTTCAGGTATCCAAAAGGAATAGCGATGAGGTCGGGGCCCTGATCAGCGGTTTCAACGACATGCTGATCCAGATTCGGAAGCGGGATGCGGCCCTGGCCGAACACCGGGACCGGCTGGAAGAGGCGGTGGCGGAAAGGACCCGGGAATTGACCCGATCCAATGCCCGGCTCAAAGCCGAGATGGAGGAGCGGATCAAAGTTCAGGAACAGCTTTCCCGGGCCCAGAAGATGGAGGCCATCGGGACCCTGGCCGCGGGGGTGGCCCATGATCTCAACAATATTTTATCGGGCATCGTCAGTTACCCGGATCTGCTGTTGATGCATCTGCCGGAAGACAGCCCCATGCGCAAGCCGGTTCTCACCATTCAGGGGTCCGGGCTCAAGGCGGCGGCCATTGTCCAGGACCTGCTGACCCTGGCCCGCCGGGGGGTCGGCCACAGCGAAGTGGTGGATTTGAAGGACCTGATCCAAACCCATCTTCAAAGCCCCGTACACCGGAAACTGCGCCGGCATCATCCCGGCGTCCGCATCGAAACCCGCTTGGACCCCGATGTCATGAACGTCAACGGCTCACCGGTCCATCTGGATAAAACCCTGATGAATCTGGTCGGCAACGCGGCGGAGGCGATGGACGACGGCGGGGTCATCACCATCGGGCTGACCAACCGCTTCGTGGACCGGCCGTTGCCCGGCTATGATACGATTCAAAAGGGGGATTATGTCGTCCTCACGGTATCCGATACCGGCATCGGGATTCCCCGGAAAGATATTCAGCATATTTTTGAACCCTTCTATACCAAGAAGAAGATGGGGCGGTCGGGAACCGGTCTCGGAATGGCGGTGGTCTGGGGCACGGTAAAGGATCACCACGGCTACATCGATGTGGAGAGCCGGGTGGGGGAAGGAACCACGTTTCAGCTCTATTTTCCCGCGACCCGCAGCCCGGTGCGCGAGCCTGCGGCGCTTGGTTCGGCAAAGCCGCTTCGGGGCGAAGGGCAAACCATTCTGGTGGTGGACGACCTTGCGGAGCAGCGCGAAATCGCCTCCCGGATTCTGGAAGCCCTGGGATACAGGGTACACGCGGTCGCTGCCGGCGAGGCCGCGGTCGAATACATGCGCACGGGAAAAGCGGACCTGGTTCTTCTGGATATGATTATGGACCCGGGTATTGACGGGTTGGAAACCTACCGGAGGATTCTCGACCTGCACCCCGGTCAGCGGGCGGTCATCGCCAGCGGGTTTTCGGAGACGGCCCGGGCCAAAGAGGTGCAACAGCTCGGCGCGGGCGCTTACCTTCGCAAGCCCTACACCCTGCAAAAAATCGCCGAAGCGGTGAAAGCGGTGTTATCGGGAAAGGGGGAGGCGGGCGGCGCCGAAAGGACACCGGTCGAACCAAGCGGGTGAGTAGAATAATCGCTGAGACGGTTCTGAACCTGGAGGTTCGGCCGCCGTCAGGGGACAGTTTCCCGAATGACGGTGGCGATCTGAAGCAGGGGCGCTTTGATGATGAGACCGGCCCGTTTGGCCGCGTCCAGGTTGATATGGAAAAAAACCCGGGTACCGCTGGAGACGATTTCAACCATGCCTCCCAGTTTCGCAAACCGGGGAGTGTCGCTGACGGTGAAGATCGGCTGTCTCTCCAGAAGTTCCAGAACGGCCGTCAGGGCCGTTTCTTCCAAGGCCCCGATCACCAGCACCTGGCATTCCAACGGGGGCGTCGGTTCCTGAACGGGCCGGAAAACCACCTTTCGGTCATTGAGGACTTGACCGTTTAGAAGGGCCAACTCCTTTTCGATGTCGTCTTGGCCCAGCAGGCAAAAAATACAGGGCGCATCCGGATCTGAAAAGACCGCTTCCGGCCAAACCACGAATTTGCTCAGATTATAGACCAACGTGGCGCGGGCCATGGAAGGGGGTCCCTCCGCCCGGGCGGGGGCCCCGATCATCGCCCACGAGGCGATCAAAACGATTCTAATGCCGATGTGACGAATACGGATCAAATCACGATCTCGATAAAAGGGGAAATGATACAGATCCGCCGCCGGGGGTCGATGGCCTTGTACGGCGGTGTTATTCGGGGCAACGGGAATGACTCGCCTTTACCGATATGTTTTAACTCCACCTGGAAGCCGCCGCCGGGAAGGTCCCTGCGGATGAGGTCCTTCAGGTACCGGTTGACGCTGACCGAGCGAAGCCGGGACAGGGCCTGATTGTACTGGCGCTGTCGGTCTCTTTCCGACGGAGCGGGAGTCTTCACCTCCTTTTGCAGCGCCGCTTCCAGGGCGGAGTCGGGTAAAATCGGTCCCAGATCGGTATACCCGATCGTTTTTAAAGTGATTCGAATGGGGTGGCCCGGATATCGGGTCCCGAGGTCTTTGGCCGTTTTCACGATCCGATCTTTCAATCGGCCGAGTCGGACCCGTCCGGCCGGGGAAAGGGCCGATACCCGGTAAGCTCCCAAAGGAAAGGAGATGTCGGCCTGAAGCTTCAGGTCCTTGAACCGTTCAAGGTTGGTTCGAATGATGTCGATCTTTCGGGTGTATTCCTCGATGCGGGCCGAATCGAAGCGCATCGGGTCCGATTTTACCCGGTCCGCATATTCCAGAATGGCATCCAGGGTGCGAAGCGATTCACTCAGGATGCTGTCCGGGCTTTGATCCAGACGGTTCCGAACATCATCTTCGGTCTTCCGGGCGGCGGATTCCAGCCGTTGAATTTCTCTGTCCTGCTGATATTCCCGGAAACTTGCGCATCCGGTGATCCAGACCACTACCGCCAACCAGAGAAAAAGGCCCAGCCGAATCGATCTTGGAGGGAGCATGGTTCTTTCCTCAATTTTCTTCGATGAAGGACTTCTGTTTTTTCTTGAGCTGCTGATATTCCAGAAGAGTTCGGCGATACCGGAGTTCGTTTCGAAAATCTTTCAGGTGCCGGTCAAGCTTGGAAAGTCGATGTTCAAGGCTCGCATCTGTTCCGGTTTCAGGTCGTAACGCTGTAAATTTTTGCTGTTCTTCTTTGAGGGTTTTTACAATCGTTTCCAACACCTTTATCAGCTTTCGAGTGGTCGCTTCCCCCTGATCATCCGCCTCGGACAACTCCTGATAGGAAACCAGGGCCATGAACAGTTCGGCAGGAATGTTGACCGTCAGGATTACATCGGAGCGGGAGGGCGGCTGGGTCTTGGCTTCCAGTCGGTCCTGGGGGATGGCGGTCCCCGGAAAACAGAGTAGAAAACAGAGCACCGCCTGAAACAGACCCTTCGGCATGGAAGCGCGCTTCATGCCTCTGCCCTCGAAATTCCGGTGATCTGTTTTCGACATTTTATTCTGTTCATTACGGCCTGCCTGTTGCTGGTCTGGCCATGGCCGAAGGCATTTCAAGATGAAGGCGGGAAAACCCATTCGGCACTTCGGCAGGTAATCGAATTCACTCTTGTTTTCAATGCGGTCTTGGTCTTATTCACTATCAGATGGAAATCTCGAAAGCAAGGGGGCGCAATTCGGATTTTAAGAGTGGCGGGTGTCTTTTTGAAATATTTTTTCTTTTCCAGGAAAGGGCGAACAAGGGGGGTTGGAAACATCCGGGTTCGGCCCTTCCGGCAGGGGATCGGCCGAACCTCGAAAATCAGGAATGCCGGAATGGCGGATGCCGTGTTTCACGCACGTCCCATTCGGAGCTGAGGCGGGGAAAACAGGAATTTAGAGAAAATTCTTTAAGTCATCCAACCCCATCCCATGGTCATAGACGATTTGCTGGATCAGTTTAAGAGCCATATCTCTAGGTAGGAACCGCGAATGCTCGACCGCGATCTGCCATGCCGAATAGGTAAATTCGAGGGCTTCTTCATTTTGTCGCCTGACCTGCGCATCACGGGTTTTTTTGACGGAATCCAACGATATGACGTTCATAAATTTCCTCCCTGAGTGAACAAAGCTGAAATGGGTATCGTGCCGGTCGGACAGGGCAATCCGGTTTGGGTAAACCATCTATACGGAAATGCCAGCGCGGGATAAATAGGGAAAGTTCGGTATTATGGGCAGGAAAATACCTTATAGAAGAACTTTTCTTTCTACCGATTCAAGATCCGTCGGTCAGGCGATTGCAGACTGAGATGGCGCTGACCAGAGCATCTTCAAGATATCCGGTTCCCCAGTATGCCCCGCAGAACCAGGTTCGGTTCATACCGTTGATTCGGTTTCTTCGGTTTTGGAAGCGATGCCGCTCCGGAGGCAAAACGAGCTGGCGAAATGAGATTTCTCGAAGGATGGCGCCGGGTCGGGCCGCCCAGTTGAGATTGCGGCTGACGAGGAAGGGGACGGGCCCCGACGTCGTCCCGAGCCGTTTCATATCATAAGTAATCGCTGCGGGGTTTCCGGAGTGCCAGGGGGTAAGGAAATTCAGGTGGCCCCGGGCCTGCTCTTGCCCAGCCAGAACGTCGGTGTCGAAATGGAGCAGGGTGACGGCTTCCCGATACCGGAAAGCGGATAAGATCTCCCGCTCTTCCGGAGAGGGGGCCGACAGGATCTTCAACGCCTGATCCGCCTGAGTGGCGATGATCACTTGATCGAACTGCTCCGGAGGCCCGCCCTCGGAAGCCACGGTCACAGAGTCTTCGGACCGCCGGACGGAGACTACCGACGAACGGAGGCGGATCCGTGCCCGGATCTTGTCGGTCAGGGCCGCCGTTAATTGCCGGGTTCCGCCGGGAATGATCCGGCAGCAGGGCCTGTCAGGCGAGTCATAAAAGCCGTGGTGTTTGTAAAACTCAACAAAATCCCGAGCCGGGAGTTCCGAAATCAGCTCGGGGTCCGCGGTCCACAGGGCCGACGCCAGGGGAAAAATGAAGAACCGGTAAAAGGGTTCGGAATACCGTTGGTGAATCAGATAGTCCTTCAGAGAAAGATCTGAATCATTCTTCAGCAGCAGGGCCGGGGATTCCCGACGAAAACGTCGAATTTCCCGTGCCATTCGCAAAAACCACGGCCGTACTAAATTATGAGGCTGTGCAAATAGGCGGCGGAAACCGGGGAGGCCGTATGCCAGACCGGTTCGGCGGCACCGAATGCCGAATACCGGGACCAGAGGCCGGGTCGGAATATGCAGCTGTTCGGTCAGCTCGGAGAAATGGGGGGCAGTGACCGAGTTGAAGAGGATAGCGCCGGTGTCCACCGGATAATCGGTGTCTTCGAGGGTGATCACTGCGGTACGGGCGTGTCCCCCAGGCCGGCCGGTCTTCTCGTAAAGGGTCACTTCATGTTCCGCATCCAACAGTTGGGCTGACACCAATCCGGAAATGCCGGCGCCGATGATGGCGATCCTCATGGTGCGCTTCTCCCATCGCAATCAGAAAGAGAAGCATGTTTTATCGTATACGGCTTCACAGGTCTATTGAAAAAAGATAATCGAGTTCATTCACTTTCAGCGATCGGGGAAGGTTTGGCTGGTTCCGCCGGGTCTCTGGCAGGTTTATTGAGGAGCTTTTTATTGACAATGACCATAAAAAAGGATTAATTAGCAACCTTTAATCGACAATCGGGGTGATTCGGATCGAGGGTCGGATCACTCTCCGGGAAAAGGTTCCGTAGAATTCAAAACACCGTGCTTGAGAATGGGAAAGACCCTGTTGAATAGTCCCCACAAACTTATAATGAGAGGTAAGGTCATATGAATTCAGGAAGTAATTTGGAGAAGGTGCTCAGAGCCGGACATTTTGCGTTTACCGGTGAGCTTGGCCCTCCGCGTGGAACGAGTGTGGAAGCGGTACGTGAAAAAGCCTCCCATCTCAAAGGCATGGTCGATTCCGTCAATATCACAGACAACCAGACCGCCATGGTCCGAATGTCCAGCTGGGCCGCCTCCCTGATCGCTATCGATGAAGGGCTGGAGCCCAATTATCAGATGGTCTGCCGGGACCGGAACCGACTGGCCATGCAGGCGGATATTCTGGGGGCCTATGCCCACGGGATCCGGAATATGCTCTGCCTGTCCGGCGATCATCAACAGTTCGGAGATCATCCCAGCGCCAAAGGGGTGTTCGATATCGATTCCATGCAACTGATCCGCATGGTCAAGCATATGGGCGAAAACGGCAAGTTTTTGAGCGGGGGGGATATCGACACCCCGCCGAAGATGTTCATCGGCGCGGCCGCCAACCCCTTTGCCGAGCCGTTTGAATGGCGGGTGCATCGTCTGGCCAAAAAGGTGGAGGCCGGGGCCGATTTCGTTCAGACCCAGTGCATCTACAACATGAAAAAGATGCGGGAATGGGTCAAGCAGGCCAATGACATGGGGCTCACCGAAAAGGTGTATATTCTGGCCGGGATCACCCCCATGAAGAGCCTCGGTATGGCCCGATACATGAAGAACAACGTGCCGGGCATGGACGTTCCGGATGAAATCATCGACCGGCTCAAGGGCGCGGGCCGCGGCAAATATGCGGAAGAAGGGATCAAGATCGCCTGCGAGCAGATCGAGGAATTCAGGGAAATGAAAGGGGTGGCCGGGATTCACCTGATGGCGATCGAATGGGAGCACATGGTTCCGGAAATCGCCGAACGGGCCGGCGTCCTGCCTCGTCCTTCTTTTAACGAATAGAGGCATTCCTCCGGCGCAGTCAGATTTTTTCCGCCCCTCTATTCTTGTTGCGCAGGCAGGCGGAAGACGGCATTCCGCCGGATATTCTGATGTTCCGGGGCGCCCCGTTTGAAAGCTTACCGGCTTTATCGAGGCCGCCCCGTGTTCCTGACCCGTATAGATTTTTCTATTTTTTATCTCCCCCCCGATTTGGCCCCCTGCGCTCCGTTGCCCACGAAAAGAGAATTTCTATAAATATCTCCTCCATGTTGTGCCGCAATGCTTTAATCTCCTCAATGGCGGCATCCGTTTCCTGTCGGCGGCTTCGGCCCATTTTCCGGAGACGGGCGGTCTGGGGCGGGCAAATGTACCAGGTGCATATCCAAGGCCGCGCCATCCGGTCCAGGATACAGCCCCGGGGCCCCAGATATCGACAGGGTTCCTGAAATCGCCGAAGCGGCTGGGATTTGGGAACCGCCTGTTCGGTCAAATGGAGAAACAGCAGATCCTGAAAATTATACCATAGAATGGCCACCCGACAGCAGGGCTCTTCGCATTCGGGGCAGGTGTGGCGGCACAGGTCCGCCATCAGCGGGAACAGATCGGCCATTTTGGATTCGATTTGGCGGGCGATATTCCGGGCCGGCCCCAGGTCGGTCCGGCGCCGTTGAAGAAGATGACCGAAGGTTTGGTTGATCTCCGCCCATTGGGCGGGGGTATCCCAGGGAATCGTGAACCGGCTCATGGCATGATTCAGTTCAAATAGTCCACCAAGCCGCGGTCAAAATCGGGGTGAATACTTTTTTTCATAAACCTCCTCAGAAGGAAGTGGGCATGATGTTCCGCCAGGGACTGGAATCCGATCCGGATTTATTTTCCTCGACACCGGTTTCATAACTGCTTTGAAGCATTTCTGGAAAAACAGGAGGCAGTTTAAAAAAAGACAACAGGGAATCCGGCTGATCGGAGATGGCCTCGACCAGTGATCGAGTCACCCGGGGATCGAATTTCGTGCTGTTGGCCCGGCCGAGCTGTTCGAGAGCACGTTCCAGTGAAAGGGGGGTGATGTTCCGCCGTCCCGAGAGCATGGTTTCAAAAGCGTCGCACACCGTAAGGATACGGGCGCCCAAAGGGATATCCTCCCCTTCAAGTCCGTCGGGGTATCCCGAACCGTCGTAGTCTTCATGGTGGTGAAGAATCAGCGGGACCAGATCGTTCAGAAAAACAAGTGGCTTCAGTATTTGAGAGCCGATTTCAGGATGCCGCCGGATTTCCAGCATTTCCCGGCGGGACAACGTGCCAAGCCGTTCCAGAATCCGGTCGGTCATGCCGATTTTACCGATATCGTGGAGCAGTGCGGCATGATATACCTGTTCGATCTGCTGCTCCGATAGATTCATTTTTTGCGCGGTCATTCTGGCCAGAAAAGCGACTCGGAGTGAATGCCCGTGCGTTGTCGGATCCTTGGCTTCAAGGGCCATGACCAGACCTTCCACGGTCTGCCGAAAAGCCGTCAGCATTCGCTCATCATATCGTATCGCCTTGTGCAGGGCGATTGCGCCATGTTCGGCCAAAGCCATGAGAAAATCGGTTTCCGGCGGACCCGGGACCTGCTTCCGGCTGAAGTAAACCGCCAGCAGTCCCGAGTACGGCGGGGCGATATCGACGGATACCCCGTAAACGGAAACCACCCATCTTTTGCCCAATGGATCCAGGTCCGGAATTTTCGGATCTTTCCGTGCATCTTGGATAAAAGATCTGGTTCCCGGGTCGAGCCTGAAGACGGTTTTCAGGGCCTCATAATCCACCCTGAGCAGATTCCTGTACGGGAAGCCGTGAGAGATTTTGGTTTCGATCCGTTGATCTTTTCGGTTCAATATCCAGAAAATGCTTCCCTTGGCGGTCAACAGGTCGGTGGTATGGGTCACGATGGCCTGGATAATGTCTTCGGTTCGGGTCCCGGAATGAATGGCTTTGGCTACATCCGACAGGGTCTGAAAATATTTTTGGTATTCTGATGGCATAATCCTGAGGATCTGGGGGAGTTAACCGACCCAGAGGTAGAGAAAACAGCCGATGTAAAAAACGGTGACCACCGCCACTAGGGTCATTTTCAAGGTGGACAGTCCGGATGCCCGATGGACGCCCACATATTCGACCATGCCGCCGTAGACGGCGAAAAGAATCATGTAGGCGATCAGGAAAACACCGGGTTTGACGATCTGATAGGCGGCCAGTGCCGGCGCCAGAGGCCAGAGAGCGATACTGGCCGCGCCGATATTCAGATACGGAGGCATGAACTGCCGGCAGCCTCCGGCTCCGCGGCAGAAAACCCAGATAAACAAAGCGGCGCCTCCATGCATGAGAAAGGCCAGGCCGACACCTGCCATCATAATGAAAAGAGCATTGAACGAAAGCGTATTGACTGTACCCCGGGTCAGAAGGTGTCTGCTGAAGTGAATGGCGGCGCCGCCATAGATCAGTCCCAGAATCACCACGTTGACCATGCAGTACCGCACAGCCAGGCCGCTGCTCATCATTTCGTCGAATACCCGGCCCTCCAGAAGCAGGATTCTTTTCATGGAAGTAAAATATTTCATTGTTTCCTCTGCAGCTCTGGAGGGCAGACCGGTCAAGCCGTCCATCGGCCGGAGAAGCGATGGCTTCTCCGGCCGGCTCCCTGCTCCTGATTCAGCCATTATGCCCAGGGCACCAGTCCCCAGAAGAAAACAGCGACACAGACCACGACGATCAGAAGCGGCCATCCGATTCCATTATATCGCTTTTCATCGTAATCGCCCCAGCCGTGTATCTTGTCCACGACCATTTTGTCTTCCATACTCGGGGCCCAATCGGCCAGAGCCGGAACTCGATTGAAGATAATGGAACAAATGATAAACAGGGCGAAACTCAGGGGAACCGTCACCATGCCTCCGGACATGCCCAGCTTGGCCACCAGGCTTTGTCCGCCCAGGCTGATGGAAGGCAGCACATGCGGTGAAATGATGATGAAGATGACACCGCAGACAATTGAAGAAATCATCAACGCCAGCTTATTGGCTTCTTTCCACCAGACGCCCAGCAGAATGCCGGGGGTGGCGGTGGTGGCCAGAAGACCGAAGGCCCAGAGAATGGACGTCACGAGAAATCTCGGCGGCTTGAAAGCCAGCAGGATCGCAGCCACACCGCCCATCGCCAGCGCGGCATACCCCCATTTGATTTTCTTTTTGGTTTCCATTTTGGGAGCCAGAATGCCGAGCAGGTCATTGCCGACCAGGCCGGCGATGGCCATTAGATTGCCGCCGATCGTCGACAAACCGGCAGCCACGGCGCCGCCCATGACAAAGGCGGCTACCAGGGCCGGGTTATAGAAGACGTTCAGAATCAGCAGGGTCTGGTCGGGCTTGGCAATGGTTCGGCCGGTCGTCGCGGCAAAGAAGTTGCCGGCAAATCCCGCCGTATAGGAGCCCGAGAACAGAAGCCCCAGGAAAATCACAAACCAGACCACGGCCCAGCGGGCGCTCTTGACACTTGATGATGTGAACACGCGCATGGCCAGGTGAGGCAGCGCCACCGGCCCCAGAGTGAAGGCCGGAATCAGTGCGAAGTACCAGCGGACGTCGTATTTCATCTCGAAAAACGTCGGAAGTTTTTCCAGCATGCTGGGGACCATGTCGCCGTAGGCCAGCGGCGGAAACCACCATCCGCTGGAGCCCATGGCTTTCATGATGGCCCCCATGGGCACGACCATGGCAATGGTCATGACGATCATCTGGAAGGCTGCGTTATAGGACGCGCCGTACATTCCGCCCATGGTAATGAAACCGACCGTGGCGACACCGGCGACGATCAGGCCTACATTGTAGGGAATACCGAAAAGCAGTTCGAACGCCTGGCCCAGACCGATCATCTGACCCAGTGCATACATGACCATGATCAGCGCCATCCAGCAGACAATCACGATGGTCGATGATTTTCCGTACCGGGACCTGATGAAGCTGGCCGGCGTAAACGCCTTCATGCGGCGGAGACTTGTGCCGTATAAAAGGGTTAAAAGCGGAATCGAAATGGCCCACTGAATCCAGAGATAGACGAAAGGCACCTGAAGTTTCTGGATCAGGGCGATAACCCCGAGAAATGTGGCCAGACTGGCCCAGGTGGCGGCCATTCCCAGACCGTTGGTGACCGGTCCGATGGAAAAGCCGGCCGCATAAAAATCTTCTTCACTGGCCGTTTTTCGGCTGGCCCACCAGCCGACATAGTAAAAAATCCCAAAGAGAATGACGACAACGCCGATTCCCATCCAAACATTTTGCAATGCATATTCCTCAGCCATGATATGATTCCCCCCTTTTTTTATTGTTTGTCCAGGCTCTGGCCGTTGACGTAAGTTTCCATTTCGTCATCGAACTTGTTGAGAACTATCGCCATAATAATGCAAACCACCGCCAGCCCGAACCAGCCCAATAGTATTGGAACGATGTACTCGGTGGGGAACCCCCAGAAAGTTCCCTTGCACAGCCCCGGAAACATGGCGAATATCGTCGCCGAATGTCCGCATAGAAGCAGCAGGACTGAAAAGCCGATTGTCAGCCAGATCTCTTTTTTATACAGCTTGTCTACCATAATCCAAAACTCCTTTCCCGTTTGAGGTTATCTCAGGCAGGCGCCGGTATACGTTATTTTTTTCGGCGCCTGCCGCTTTACTTGCATTCGATCTTTATTTTCCCCATTCCTTCTTGCGCAGTTCCACCCGGCGGATTTTTCCGCTGATCGTTTTGGGCAGGGCTTCGACAAATTCGATTTTCCGAGGATGCTTGTATGGCGCAATAACCGTCTTCACGTGACCCTGTAGCTCCTTGATCAGCTTGTCGCTGCCGGTGAAGCCGGGAGCCAGAGTGACGAAAGCCTTGGCCACCTCGCCTCGGGTCTCGTCCGGGCTCGACACAACCGCGGATTCCGCGACTGCCGGATGTTCGACCAGAGCACTTTCCACTTCAAAGGGGCCGATACGATAACCGGAGGTCAGGATGACGTCATCCGACCGGCCGACGAACCAGAAATAGTCGTCTTCATCTACATAAGCCCGGTCGCCGGTCAGATACCAGCCGCTGCGATAGGATGCTTCGGTCAGGTCGGGGTCCTTCCAGTATTCCTTGAAGAGCCCCACCGGCCGGTTTTCGGCCACCCGAACCGCGATATCGCCTTCGGTGTTTGGAGGCAGCGCATTGCCCTCCGGATCGATCACCTGCAGATGGAACCCGGGGCTCGGCTTGCCCATGGAACCGAACCGCGGTTCTATACAGGGAAAGCTGCCGCACAAAAGAACGGTTTCCGTCTGGCCGTATCCGTCACGGATCGTACAGCCGGTACCTTTTTTCCAGACTTCGATCACTTCCGGGTTCAAGGGTTCCCCGGCGCCGACACAATGCCGCAGATGCGGAAATTTGTATTTGCTCAGATTCTGCTGAACCAGCATCCGGTAGATGGTGGGCGCCCCGCACAGGGTGGTGATGGGATACCGGCTGAGAAGTTCCAAGGTCTTGACCGGATCGAATGGGTCCGAATGGTGGACGAATTGAGCTGCACCCATATTCCAGGGCCCGAAATAGCTGCTCCAGGCGGCCTTTGCCCAACCGGTTTCACTGATATTCCAGTGCATATCTTCCGGTGTCAGGTCCAGCCAGAATTTGCCTGTGACCTGATGGCCAATGGGATACGAGGCATGTGTATGCAGCACCATTTTCGGAAAACCGGTTGTCCCCGAAGTGAAGTAGACAATACAGCTGTCTTCACTTCGGGTCCTGACCGGCTCGAAATTTTCGGAAGCCGCCGCTTTCAGGTCATGATAGCAATCCCACCCCGGTTTGGTATCGCCGACCACGATTTTGGCTTTGATCGACGGACATTCCGATTCCGCGGTATCGAAGCGTTCTGCAAAATCCGGCACAGTGATGATGCAGGCCGCCTCGGACCTGTTGATGCGATATTCGATATCCTTGCTGGTCAGCTGAGCCGTTTCGGGGGCGATGACAAAACCGGCACGAATGCAGGCGGTAAAGATTTCCCACCATTCAATGAACCGGGGGATGATGACCACGACCACATCGCCCTGTCTGATCCCCTTGGCGGTCAGCGCATTGGCAAACCGTTTGGAAGCCAGGCTGATGTCCCTGAAGGTTTTGTTGACTTCGGTTCCAAAATCATCAACCCACAACATGGCCGCTTTGTTCGGGTCGGCGGCCCATCGGTCGATTACATCCTGTGCGAAATTATAGTATTCCGGCACTTCCCACTTAAAATTCTGATACTCCCTTTCGTAATCACCCATGTTCATGGTTTGGATCTTTTTTTCTCATCGCTGACGTTGGGCCATTCCTTGGTCGAGCCGCCTGACGCCGCACGCTCAAGGCTTCGGTGAATGATCCGTTCGGCGGATTTCGAATGCACAGGTGCTGTCCTGATCCCCCGCCTGTTTCAGGCCAGGTTTTTTTTTGCCTTTACAGAACGGGTTGATCCCCTTCAATTAGATGAAAGCTATTTATGAAATGAAAGCGAGGAAATAAATCGGGGTTGAGCTTTTTTTTTTGTAGGTGAAAGAACTTCTATTTTTGTAGGAAAAATTATTACCTTTTGTAGGTTTTAAACCGACATACAGCCGAGAGCCGCATATCCATACCATCGGAATAACCGAATATCCCTCCCCAAGCCCGAAATTTCAGGCTCAAATACCGGATTTTCACGGTGTCAGCACCCACCGCTTGCCGGGTGACATCTTTCAATCGCCCGTAAATCGAACCGTTTCTTCTGTGCAGAACTCCCGGATACTACCTATACAGTGTCATCCGGAATCCAGCGCCCGAATTTGGCCCAGTGAACCGCATAGCGCACCAATTCATTGGCGTGTTTCAGATTCAGTTTTTCTTTGATGCGTTCCCGGTAGGTTCCGATGGTTTTCATGCTCAAATGCAGACGATCGGCGATCTCCCGCGTGCTGAAGCCCTGGCCGATCATGCGGAAAACTTCCAGTTCCCGATCGGTCAGTCTCTCTACCGGCGATCGGTCTCGAGGTCCGCCGCTGGTCAGTCCGAACAGGATCCGGTCTTTCACGTGGTCTTCCAGATAAATTTTATTGTTCAGAACGGCACGCACTGCGGTCACCACGTTTTCCATGGCATCCTGCTTGGTGATATATCCCCTGGCGCCGCCGTGAATGGCTCGTTCGGCATATAGAAGTTCATCGTGCATGGATAAAACCAGGACCGGCAGATTGGCGTATTGCTTGTTGACCGCTTTGACAAGATCGATGCCGTTGCTTTTTCTCAGCGTAATATCCGCAATCACCAGGTCCGGTTTCAGCCGCTTGATTTCGCTCCATGCCTCGCTGACATCCATTGCGCTGCCGCAGACTTCGAGATCTTCTTCCTGGTTGATCAGTTCCGTCAGCCCCAATCTGAATATGGGGTGATCTTCCACAATCAGGATGCGTTTTTTAGACATTCCACCTCGTCGTGTGACGCCCGGTTTCTCAATGTCAGAGTTACTCGGGTGCCCTTTCCTTGAGCCGAATCAATATTCAGGACCCCGCCGATCAGTTTGGCTCGAAAATTCATGATCCGCAGCCCCAATCCTTCGTGATCCACACCTTTGGATATACCGCGCCCGTTGTCTTCGACGGTGAGGCGGACCCGTTCGGGACCGACATCTAGACAGACATCGATTCGGGTCGGCTCGCCATGGAGGGCGGCATTGTTGACGGCTTCCTGAGTAATTCGGAAAAGGTGAGTTGAAATGAAATTGTTTGCGACCGGCATGGGATGGTCGCACTGGAAATCACAGGCTATATCGAAAATCCCGGTACATTTGGCGGCCAGCTCCCCCAGAGCCGTTTCCAGACCGCGTTCCACCAGGTGCACCGGACAGAGGCCCCGAGACAGCTGCCGGGATTTGCTGATGGCTTCCTTGATCAGCTCGGTAATCTGATCCACCAGTTTCAGCGTCGATTTGTCCACCGATCCCAAACGGTTTCGCATCACTTTGAGCAGCCCTTCAATCCCGATCAGGTGCGGGCAAAGGTCGTCATGAAGATTTTGGCCGATTTTCTGCTGTTCCCGATCGCCGATTTCGAGCACTTCCTTTTCCAGCCGTTTTAAATCATTGATATCCCTGTGAATGATGACGCTGCCGGTCGGTTGTCCTGAAGAATCATAATAGGCTGCGCCACTGAGACTGACGTCGATGATTTCGCCCGATTTGGTATATCGTCGGGTTTCCACGCTGGGCAGCTTTTTCCCGGAGGCGATGATGTTCAGCCATTTCCGGGTTTCGGGCCAGTTTTCGTCAGGCACGAAATCGATGCGCCGCCCCAGGCACTCTTCCGCCGTCCAGCCGAAAACAGAAGTAAAGGCCGGATTCAAATAGGTGACATATCCCTTCGTATCGTAAACAATGATCGGGTCCGGTGCGGCATGCATGACCGACCGGTATTTTCCTTCGCTGATCTTCAGGGCTTCTTCCGCATCCTTACGTTCGGCTATTTCTGTTTCTAATTTATTGCTGTATCTTTGGAGTCGATCCATGAACAGGTTGAAATAATGAATCAGCCGGCCGACTTCATCCGCCGATCCGGATCGAGACCGTACTTTGAAATTGCCGCGGCCGCCCTCTTCCATTTTTCCAATGAGATCACGCAGGGGGTTGGTGATCAGCCCGCTGACAAAAAAGGTAATCGGCAAGACCAGGAGAAAGGCGGCCATCAGGGTGCCGGCCATGATGTTGGTCAGATGGCGGAGAGGGGCATAACTTTCATCCAGATAGCTGCAGGCCGCCACCACCCAGTCATATTCCGGAATGGCATTGAAAATGACCAGCTGCCGTCTGGCACGGGGCTGATCCGGCCCCTGCCAGAGATATTCGATTCGGCCGTTTTTTTCCGTCAAAAGCCGGGTCAGAGGTTCGAAAATCGAATCGGAACGATTCAGGATATTGACCCCCTCAAAAGAAGGATGAATGATCATGCGGCCATGCCCGTCCATGACAAAGGCGTATCCCGATTTCCCGAACCGTTGTTCCATGATGATTTCCCGAAAATCATCCACATGAATCAGCGCGCTGAACTCTTCCCGGTAGGAAGAAACATTGATGATCCAGTCCCAAGGTTCGAAATACGACATGAACAGCGCTTTGGGCCGCGGCGCTTCATCTCCCGGATTCCGCCATTGATATTCGAGATAGCCTTCTTTTCTGGATATCATTTTCCGGACAAAGGCGTGGTCGGTAATATCTTTTCCTTCCCAGGACCGTTCGGGATGCAGCACCATGGCGCCCTTGCTGTCGACACATGCGATATATCCGGTTTTACCGATGCTCTGGCTGAGCAGCACTGTTCGAGCCCTCGCCTGAGCCTCCTCCCGGGTCATGAAGCCCTTTTGCTGCATCTCATAAAAATCCTGAACAATTTCCAGGTTTTTTTCCGCCACGGCCCGCAGATGATTTTTAATCGAAACCGTCACCCCGGTCCGGACCATATTCAGCAGCGCGGCAGTCGAATTTTTCAGTTCACTTTCGATATTTTCCTGAACCGTCCGGCGCACAACGATGTAGGTAAAGGAGCCGAAGCAGATCAGAATCAGCATGAACAGCACGGCATAGCTGTAAAGCAGTTTGTGTCGGATTTCCAGGTCGTAAAAAAAACGAAAAAAACGCACAGGCCATCCCCCCGGCATTATCACTGAAAATAGTTCAGCCAAGGCACGTTGAAATTGCTTTGAATGAGCTTCTGAAACTGTATGACACCGGAAAATGCGTCCTTCAACAGGACGCGCTCCCCTTTTTTCAGATCCTCCGGATTCAAATAATTGTCCGGAACCAGACCGTTTTGCCATTTGTGAAGGTTGGACCGGATTTTGAACAGGATCAGCGTTTCGAAACTGGTTCGGAAAAGATCCGCCTCATCCGATGCCAGAGCCTCCTGACGAACCAATTCGTTCAGTCTTCCCAAAGTAGAAACTTCGCGGATTTTATTTTTTATCGCCATCAGCCGCATGCCGTTGATGAAATGAACCAGCCCGCCGGTCTTCAGATTGATTTCATTTTTGTGCGGGCCGGTTTTTTCGGTGATCATATTTCCCAGAAAATTGATCGGCGGCCTGAACTGCTGATCATCACGAATCAGCAGGTGTCCGGTGCGCACCGCGTCTTCGAGCAAGCTGAAAATCTCTTCCCACAGCCGATCCGCCAGATGCGGGTTGCCGCCGATCGGACGATAATCCAGGAGAATGGTCAGTGTCCGGACATCTTCGGGATTGAATGATTCGACGCTCCTTCGGACCAGATCGATCCAACCGCTGATCGATCGGCGCCACTTGGGATTGACGGCCATCACATCGCCGGGGCACTTTTGAAAGCCGCACCTGTACAGCCCTTCGACCGCCAGTTCCGCCAGACGACTGAAATATTCCTCGACGGCCCGGGTTTCGCTCGGATCCGGATCGGCGTAAATAATGGCATTGTCCTGATCGGTCCGAAGCGTCTGTTCGCGGCGGGCGGTGCTCCCCATGTTGATCCAGCAGTAATCGACCGGCGGCGATCCGTACCCGGACCGCTTCATTTCCTCTTCGCTCAGCTCGATAATTCGGCGAATCAGGCGATCGTGGTGATCGGACGATATCGCCAGGATTTCATTCACACCGGCCTGTTCCGACAGAAGAACCCCCAGAAGATTATTGAATTCCAGGCTGATTTCAGCCAGTGAATCAATCGACTGCCGTTTTTCGATTTCCTGGATCAGCAGGAGCGACTTGGCGCCGGGGGTCTTTACCAGATCAACCAGGCTGACAATGCCCACCAGGGTGCCACGCTCCATCACCGCCAGTGTTTTGGCCTGGTTTTGAATCATGGAAGTCAGGGCCTGGCCGATATAGGCTTCGGGCGATATCGGCACCAGTTTCGGATTCATGATCCTTTGGACCGGGCATTCTCTGCCCGGATCTGTCGAGTCGGCGATCAGGCGCCGGACCATGTCCATCGCCGTCAGCATCCCTTTGGGATGGCGGTGCTCATCGACTACGACCAGTCCGCTGATGTTTTTTTTCGTCATCAGCCGTGCCGCCTCCTGGACCGATGTATCCAGACTGCAGGTCGTCACCGGAAAGGTCATCACGTCCGCCACCTTTCGGCGGAAGAGCGAATGCTCGCAAACCGCCGCAGGTTCAAACGACAGTTCGGAACTGATTTTCTGGTACATCAGCCGCATCCGTTCGGCCAGAAGGGTGTTGAAAAACCCGGAAAATTCTGAATGCGCATAGATCAGCCGTTCCAAATCCTTTCTGAATATCAGACAGCAGGTCAGATCTTCATGCGCCCGGGCCGATCCGGGATAACGCTCCTGAGACAGGACGACGGTTTCGCCGAAGAAATCATACGTCCGCCGAAACCCCACAACGGATTCCTGCCCTCGATCGTCCGTTACCACAATATCCGCGGATCCGGACATGACCACAAACAGGCAGTCCAGACTCGGTTCTCCCTGTTTGAAAACAAATGTCCCGGCGGTATAGGTTTCGACTTTGACTTTTTGGACCATCTCCTCCAGCACCGAATCCGGGAGCATTTCAAAGGGGTTGGTCCGGGCGAGTGTTTTTTGTATTGAATTCATCATATTCAACTGCCTCATTCAGAAAACAGACTGTACTCCGTCATCATACCCTGTGCGGCTGTCCGGTAAACCATATTCTCTGCTTGAAGGAAAGTTCCCGCTGCTACCCGCTGCCAAAGGCGCCGAGCATCCTATGGTCACTTTTAAATCTGCAAGGGGCTGGCGAAGCACTTCCTGTAAACCTTTGGGGTCACCAGGGTCTCGACGCGTGCGACAAGTTCCATTAAAATGTTCGTCCAGGGGATGCATGGGTTATTTCAAATTTCGGATCAGGCCGCCGACCCTTTCCTCCGGTCCAGGCTGCGGTATTGAATCGCCTCGGAGACATGGTGGACCTGAATGGCGTCCGAGGCCTCGAGATCGGCGATCGTCCGGGCGATCTTGAGTACCCGGTTGTAGGCCCGGGCGGAAAGCCCCAGCCGGTCGACGGCCATTTCCAGAAGTTGATTCGAGGGGATGTCGATTTCGCAGTGAGACCTGATGTGACGGCTTCCCATCTGGGCGTTGCAGTGGATCCGGGTTCTGGAAAACCGCTTCGACTGGATTTCGCGGGCTGCGGACACCCGCTCCCGAATGGACGCCGAGGGTTCGGCTTTCGATTTCCCGATAAGGTCCTTATAGGGGACCGCCGGCACCTCGACATGAATGTCGATGCGGTCGAGCAGCGGGCCGGAAATTCGGGACCGGTACTGCTGAATCTGCTGCGGGGTGCACCGGCACTCGTGTTTCGGGTCCGAATAATAGCCGCAGGGACACGGGTTCATGGCGGCAATGAGCATGAAGGAGGCCGGGTAGGTGAGGGCGGTGGCGGCCCGGGAGATGGTCACTTTCAGGTCTTCGAGAGGTTGACGGAGCACCTCCAGGACATGCTTTTTGAATTCGGGCAGTTCATCCAGAAAGAGCACCCCGTTGTGGGCCATGGAGACCTCCCCGGGCCGGGGGATATGGCCGCCTCCGATCAGACCGGCATCGGAGATGGTATGGTGGGGCGCCCGAAAAGGACGCCGGGTGATCAGGGCCTGGTCCCGCCCCAGCATGCCTACCACGCTGTAAACCTTGGTGGTCTCCAGGGCTTCTTCAAACCCCATCGGCGGCAGAATGGAGGGGATTCGCTTGGCCAGCATGGTTTTACCCGAACCCGGGGGGCCGATCATGACCAGGTTGTGGCCTCCGGCCGCGGCCACCTCCAATGCCCGTTTCACGTGTTCCTGCCCCATGACCTCGGAAAAATCGGCTTCCATTCCGTTTCCCTGGACGAAAATTTCGGTCACATCCGCCCGGATCGGTTCGATCGGGTCCAGGCCTCGGAAAAACTCGATCACCTGGGAGAGGGTTTTGGCGGGCAATACTGAAATTTCCTGGACCACCGAGGCCTCCCGGCCGTTCTCCTCGGGCACGATAATGCCGGCGTATCCCGCTTCCTTGGCCGCGATCGCCATGGAAAGGGACCCCTTTACCGCCTTGATCCGGCCGTCCAGGGAAAGCTCTCCGAGAATCAGGTGGCTGTCGATATACTCCTGAGGAATCAGCCGGGTGGCGGCAAGAATGCCCAAGGCCATGGGCAGGTCGAATCCGGTCCCCTCTTTTTTGATGTTGGCCGGCGCCAGATTGACGGTGATTCGGTCGTCCGGGAAGCCATACCCCGAATTGGTGATGGCCGTTTTGACCCGTTCCTTGCTTTCCTTGACCGATGCTTCAGGCAGCCCGACGGTGGTAAAGGTGGGCAGTCCCGGGGAAATATCCACCTCCACTTCCACCAGATAGGCGTCGATGCCGATCACCGCGCTGCTGAGAACTTTTGCAAGCACATACACCTCCTTGTGCCGGTTGAAAAACCAATCCATACCAGAAGGGGATTCTGAAAACAAATCTTTTACTGCGAATGCGTCGGATGAGGGCGGCATTTCAGTTCTGATGTAAAAGCGCCGTCCAGGGGCGGAGCGGGGGCGCCGCCTGATTCGAGATATTCAAATTTAATTTGTCGGTCCAACCCATTTTCATGATATTCGTCGGAAACCATTGATTTATTCCGTAACCTTTATTAAGTTTACGCACAGCACGAATCGCAGAATATCACCGATCGGCGGTGCTTAGCCTTTGCAGACGATGGATACGAGATATAGACATATGGAATTGCAGCAGCGTACACTTGCAAAACCGGTGACCGTGTCCGGGGTGGGGGTGCATTCGGGCAAGAAGGTCACCCTGACCCTGAAGCCCGCTCCCATCAATCACGGTATCCAGTTCAGACGGGTCGATCTTCCGGACAGCCCCCGGTTGTCCGCCCATTTCAACCGGGTGGTGGATACCAGTCTGGCCACCGTCATCGGAGAAGGCGGATGCATCGTCTCAACGATTGAACATCTGATGGCGGCCTTTGCCGGTATGTCCGTGGACAATGCCCTGGTGGAACTGGACAATTACGAACTGCCCATCATGGACGGCAGCGCGGCCCCTTTTGTCCGGCACATGCGCGAAGCCGGATTCAAGCGCCAATCCGGCGCCAAGTGTTTTCTGGTGATCCAAGAGCCGATCCATATTCGGGAAGGGGACAAATCGGTCCGGATTAGCCCCGCACCCCATTTCAAGATCACCTGCACCATCGATTTTCCCCATTCCCTCATCGGCAGGCAAACCTATTCCCTGGAGGTCACCGACAGGTGCTTTGAAAAAGAGATCGCCGGCGCCCGGACCTTCGGATTTTTGCATGAAATCGAATACCTGAAGCGCTTCGGACTGGCCCGGGGCGGAACCCTTGAGAATGCGGTGGTGATCAGCGAAAAAGGGGTCCTGAATGAAACCGGGCTTCGGTTTCCGGACGAGTTCGTTCGGCACAAAATCCTGGACAGTATCGGCGATTTTTCGCTGTTGGGGCTTCCCATTCTGGGCCATGTGGAAGCGAACCGGTCCGGCCATGCCTTCAACCATGCGTTTCTGAAGGAAATTTTTGCGCGCAAAGAGGCCTGGGAAACCCGCACCTACCACGACCTGCAGGAATTCGGGAGATTCAATCCCCAACTCTTGGCTGTGTAATGCAGGATCAAGCCGCTGGCAATGGCATTCTTCTTTCATCGGTCCCCGCGGGGGATACTTTTCGCCTTTCTGATCGTTCTTCTCTTGGTCTGTGTTCCGGGGACCGCCCGGTCCGCTAAACTGACCAATATCGTCATCACCAACAGCAAGGACGATCTGCTCATCTCTTTGAAGGTGGAAGGTGCGTTTGCCGGGGAGATCAAAAAGGCGATCGACAGCGGGGTCCCCACCACCTTCTCCTTTTTTCTGTCCATCGAGGAGGTTCGGCGGATATGGGCCGATAAAGTGATCGCCGAAGCCGCCCTGACCCATACCATCAAATACGACAATCTGAAGAATGAATACAAGATCGAGCGTTCCTGGGAGGGAGAAAACCCGATCCAGGCTTTCTCTTTTGAAGAAGCCCAAAAGCTGATGACCGAAATCAGCGGATATCGGCTCACCACCCTCGATAAACTGGTCAAGGGCCGGCGGTATCAACTCAGGGCCAAGGCCAAGTTGAGTAAAATTACCTTACCCTTTTATTTCCATTATATTTTACTGATGGCATCGGCCTGGGAGTTTGAAACCGACTGGTATACCATCGAGTTTGTCTATTGAAAAAGCGGCAAAATAAAAGGGCGGGAATATCCGCCCCCTGGAAAGAATCGACCTTATCGCCCATGGCAAAGCGCAGGGGAAAAAACAGATTTAAAAGCCCATCCGGTTTTCTTTGGGATCAAAACCGCCGTCGACGGAAGCGGGAGATCGCCCTCATATTCGTTATTCTGGGATTTGTGGCTTTTCTCACCTATCTGGAAAGCCGCATCATCACTTTCGGCGGCGATTTTCCAATCTCCAATACCATTTTGATGTTCATCCTGATCAACATCAACCTGCTGCTGCTGATCCTTCTGATTTTCCTGGTATTTCGAAATCTGTTCAAGCTTCTTTATGACCGCCGCCGAAAGGTGATGGGGACCCGGCTTCGCACCCGCCTGGTACTGGCCTTTATCAGCCTGACCCTGCTTCCTACCACCGTTCTTTTCTTCTTTTCCATCCATTTCATCACCACCAGCATCGAATTCTGGTTCAACGTGCCCATTGAACAGGCCCTGGAAAATTCCCTTCAGGTGGGACGGCAGCTGTACCATCGGGTGGAAACCCAGAACCGGTTTCTGCTGGAGCGGATCGCCTATCAGATTCGCACCCGTGACTACCTGGACCCGGATCAGCAAGAGGGTCTGGCCAACTATATTCAGGTGGTTCAGAAGGAATTCAATATCCAGGGCGTCGAAGTATATGACCGAAACGCCCGGCGGCTCTATGTGGCCTTGTCCCCGGAACTCGATGCGCTACCCTTCGAGGTGGTCTTCATGGGCAACCTGCGAAAGGACCTGCGGGACCGTCCTATTCGTTCGTTTTCCCAAAATACAGTGGCCGGAGAATTGAACCGGACGATCGGCGCCATTCCCTTCGGGGCCAAAGGCGCGAATGCCGAAGGTTTCATCGTCTTGTCCAACCTGATTTCTCCGGACCTGGCCGAAAACCTGGCCTCCATCTCCCGAGGATATGAGGAATACCAGCAGATCAAGCTGCTGAAACGGCCCATTCAGGTCACCTATTACATCACCCTCTCCATCGTGGCGTTGCTGGTCCTTTTCTGCGCCATCTGGTTCGGGTTTTACCTGGCCAAGTCGATCAGTGTGCCGATCCAGGAATTGGCTGAAGGGACCCGGCGGATCGCCGAGGGGGATCTCGGTTTTTCGCTCACCGCCGTAGGGGATGACGAAATCGGAAGCCTGGTGGAATCCTTCAACCGAATGACCCGGGACCTGCGGGCCAACCGGGATCAGCTTGAGCTGTCCGCGCGCATGCTGCGGCAGCAGAACATCGAAATCGAAGAGCGCCGGCGGTATATGGAGATCGTGCTGCGGAACATCTCCACCGGGGTTATTACCCTGGATGCAAAAGGATTCGTCATTACCGCCAACAAATCGGCGGAACGGATGCTCAACCTTCAGGCGGAGGAGATTCTGGGCCGAAGCTACAAGCGCCTGCTGGACGGGAAATTACTGGGCCTGGCCGAGGAGATTCGGGAGAAGATCGATGAATCCCCGGAGGATGCGGCGGAAATGCCGGTCCGGCTGACCATTTCCGGCCGTCCCCGCAGCTTTATGACCCATGTCAATGTGTTGAGAGATGATGCCGGCAACCACATCGGTCTGGTGATCGTCTTCGATGACCTGACCGATCAGGAAAAAGCCCAACGCATGGCGGCCTGGCGGGAAGTGGCCCGCCGAATCGCCCACGAGGTCAAAAACCCGCTGACCCCCATCACCCTTTCGGCCCAGCGGCTGAAACGCAAATACTCGAGCCGGATCGACGAGTCGGTCTTCACCGAGTGCATTCACATGATCATCGACCATGTGGAACTGATTCGAAACCTGGTGAACGAGTTTTCCACATTTGCCCGGTTCCCGGCGGCCAATCCCCGCCAGTGCGCCCTTGTCCCCATTATCGAGGAGACGATCGCGCTCTACCGGGAGGGGCATCCGGAGATCCGATTCGCGCTTCAGACGCCGGAAAATCCGGTGCTTCTGAATCTGGACCGGCAGCAGATCAAACAGGCCATGATCAACCTGGCGGACAACGCCATCAGCGCCATGAAGGGAAAGGGCCGGATCACCTTCACCCTGACCCATGAACCGGCCCTCAAGACGGTTCGGCTAGAGGTGGCGGATACCGGACCGGGGATCTCCCATGAAGACAAGACCCGTCTGTTCGAACCCTATTTTTCCACCAAGAAAAGCGGCATGGGGCTGGGGCTGACCATCGTCAGCACCATCATCGCCGATCACAACGGCATGATCCGGGTGCAGGACAACCATCCCTTCGGGACCAAGTTTATTATCGAATTTCCGGTATAGCCGAAAAGGAGCGACCATGTTTCCGACCATAATGATTATCGATGACGAGCCTTCCATTCTCAAGTCCCTCAGCGGACTGCTTAGCGACGAAGGGTTCGAGGTGATCACCGCCACCAACGGCTATGAGGGGTTGAAGCGGATCGAGGAGGAATCTCCGGACCTGGTGCTGCTGGATATCTGGATGCCCGGCATCGACGGCATCGAGACCCTGAAGGAGATCAAAAAATCGAACCCCTCCATTCAGGTCATCATCATCACCGGCCACGGAAACATCGAAACAGCGGTGCGGGCCACCAAACTGGGGGCCTTTGACCTGATCGAGAAGCCGCTTTCCATCGACAAGGTCATTGTCGATATCAACAACGCTCTCAATTTCCGGCGGCTGGAAGAGGAGAATCGATACCTGCGGAAAAAGACGGTGGAAAAGCATTCTCTCAACGGCAGCAGCCGTGCGGTCAATGAGCTGAAAAAGCAGATCGCGGTGGTGGCTCCCACCCGATCCTGGGTGCTCATCACCGGTGAAAACGGGGTCGGAAAGGAGCTGGTGGCCCGGTCCATCCATCAGCTCAGCGACCGGGCCGAGCAGCCCCTCATCGACATCAACTGTGCGGCCCTTCCGGAAGACCGGCTGGAAAGCGAGCTGTTCGGACAGGAAAAAGGGGCCTCCGCCGAGGACCCGGCCCGAAGGCGGGGCCGGTTTGAAATGGCCAATGAGGGAACCCTGTTTCTGGATGAGATCGGAGACATGAGTATGAAAACCCAGGCCAAACTCCTTCGGGTGTTTCAGGAGCAAAAATTTCAGCGGGTGGGCGGCGGCCGGGACATCAATGTGGATGTTCGGGTGATTGCGGCCACCAACAAGGACCTGGAGGCGGAGATCCAACGGGGCGCTTTTCGGGAAGAGTTGTATTACCGAATCAACGAAATCCCCATTTCAGTGCCCCCGCTTCGGGAGCGGACGGAAGACATTCCGGCGTTGGCCCAGATTTTCCTGGAAAAACGATCCAAAGAAAACGGTCTCAAACCCAAGCGAATGACCCCTGAAGCCCTGGAGGTCCTCTGCGGTTATTCCTGGCCGGGGAATGTTCGGGAATTGAAAAACCTGATCGGCCGATTGGTGATCATGCTGGATGCCGAGGTGGTGGACGTCTCCGATATTCCGGCCCCGTACAATCCGGCTCAGGGGGGGGCGTACCGAAGCGAAGACGCCCTGTACGAGCTGAATGATCTGGAAGCCGCCAAGGACCGGTTCGAAGCCGAATTCCTGCATCGAAAACTTCTGCAATACGCCCGAGACATCGAGCGAACCGCCCGGGCGGTGGGCATGACCCCGGAGACCCTTCGGGAGCGGTTGAACGGGTTCGGGATCACCCCGTGAGAATCATCGGCGGCGAACTGAAGGGGCGCAAACTTCGGCCCATTCGGGGAATCTCCATTCGGCCGACCTCCGACCGGTTGCGGGAATCCCTCTTCAACATCCTCGGGGACCGGGTTCAGAATGCGGTGGTGCTGGACCTTTTCGCCGGTACCGGCGCTTTAGGGATCGAAGCCTTGAGCCGGGGGGCGCATTCGGCGGTTTTTGTTGACCGGTACAAGGGGGCGCTCTCGGCGGTGGAGGAAAACCTTCGGCAGTGCGGCATTCAAAACCGGTCCCGGGTGGTTCGGTGGGATATTGTTCGCGGCCTGTCCTGCATTCGGGGCCATCGGCCTCCGTTCACACTGGTGTTCATGGACCCGCCTTACGAGCGAAACCTGGCGGCGCCCGCCCTGAACCACCTGGCCGAAAGCCGAGCCCTGGATACCGGAAGTCTCATCATCGTGGAGCATTCGGTCCATGAACCGGCCCCCGATCCTCACCGGGAATGGACGATCACCGATCAGCGGCGGTACGGGAAAAGCCTTGTCACTTTTTACAGTTGTGGTATGTAAGAGTTTAAAAAATTTGGAGGAACCGTCCATTCATGAAAAAAATCGCCATCTATCCCGGTTCTTTCGATCCGGTGACCAACGGTCATCTGGACATCATCGAAAGGGGCCTCAACATCTTTGACCGAATTATTGTCACCATCATGCGCAATCCCTCCAAGAAGACCCTCTTCTCGGTGGAAGAGCGGATGGAAATGCTGGACAACAGTCTGGCAGATATCCCCAATGTAGAGGTGGACGCCTTTCAGGGTCTTCTGGTGGATTACGCGGCCCGGCGAAACGCCGATGCCATCCTTCGCGGCATGCGGGCGGTATCGGATTTTGAATACGAGTTTCAGATGGCGCTGATGAACCGAAAACTCAATCGGGATGTTCAAACGGTTTTTCTCATGACCGGTCTGCGATGGATCTTTACGAGTTCTTCTATTATCAAGCAGGCGGCCGAATTCGGCGGGGATATCGAAGAGATGGTCTCGCCCATGGTCTGTCGAAAACTCAAGGAAAAATTCGGGTTCGCCGATCCCGCTGCCTGAACCCGTTCAGCAGGCGGACGGCAATGGTTTGTAAATGAACCGTCGGGTGGAATTTGCGGGTTACATTCAATGGATCTGTGGCAGCTTCATATTTTCTGCAAGGTGATCGAGTCCAAAAGCTTTTCCAAGGCCGGGAAAATGGTTCACCTGGCTCAGCCCACCGTCAGCAGCCATATCAAGGATCTGGAGGACCACTTCGGGTGTCGCCTGATCGATCGACTCGCCAGGGAAGCGCTTCCCACCAAGGCCGGAGAACTCCTCTACGGATACGCCCGAAGGCTGATCGCCCTGCGGGATGAGACCGAGGTCGCTCTGGCCGATTTTCAGGGCAAGATCAAGGGCCGGCTGGCCGTGGGCGGCAGCACCATTCCCGGCGGCTATATCCTGCCCCGTCTGGTCGGCGACTTCATTCGTACCCATCCGGGGGTCACCCTCTCTCTGGAAATCGGGGATACCGAAGCGATCGTCTCCAAACTGCTTGAAGGGACCCTGGAACTCGGAATCATCGGGGCCTTGTCCCGGGACAAGCATATTCGTCATGAAAACTGGATGAGCGATGAACTGGCCCTGATCATTCCGGCGGATCATCCCTGGGTCGGGCGAAAGTCGGTGGACATCGACACTTTGAGGGTTGAACCCTTCATCAGCCGGGAACCGGGGTCGGGCACCCTGGCCTCCCTTCAATCGATCCTGTCGCGGGTCGATGCGGCCGTCGAAGACCTGCGGGTAGTGGCTGAAATGGGCTCCACCCAGGCGGTCATTCAGGGAATCAAAAGCGGGGTAGGGCTCTCGATTTTGTCTCGAATGGCGGTGGCCGAGGAGATTCAGTCCGGAATCCTTCATAGCCTGGAGATCGAAGGGCTCGATCTTCGTCGCCGGTTTTACCTGGCCAGCCACTACCACAAAAGCCCCTCGCCCCTCGCCGAAGCCTTCATTCGATACCTGAGAGAGACCTCGCCTCCCGAATAAGCCGTTGGTGATTCGTTCAGGGGCCGACCAGATCCCGGTCGGTCAGTTTTTCCAGAAAATAGACCAGACAAAACCCGGCGATTGCCAGAAGTACCGCATACAGCAGGTATGCCTCCCGTCCGGTCGCCTCCAGGTAGAGGGTGGGCAGGATATTGCGCTCCACCAGGGGAATTACTTCGCCGTCCGGTTTGCTGAGGGTTTCGATTACGATTTTCCAGGGCCAGACCTTGTTGAGGGAGCCGATCATGAGGCCGGTCAGAAACGCGACGGTGGACCCGTAGTACCGCTTAAGGGTCCAGTTGAGAAGGTGAGAAAAGGAGATCAGCCCGACCGCGCACCCGGTCCCGAAGGTAAACAGGGTAAAAAGTTTCAGGTCTTTGATGGCGGTAAAAATGTACTCGTATTTAGACAGCAGCACCAGAATGAAGCTGCCGGAGATTCCGGGCAGAATCATGGCGCAGATGGCGATCATGCCGGAGAGAAACACAAAACCCGGGGTGGTGGGGGTTTCGGCCGGCGCCGCAATGGTGATGAAATAGCCGATCCAGACCCCGCCGATGCCGCAAAGCCCCACGGGCAGGTCCCATGTGGGTATTTTTTTGGCCACCACAATGACCGAGGCCACGATGAGGCCGAAAAAAAAGGACCAGATCATTTCGGGATAATAGGCCAGCCAGAAGAGCATCAGCCGCGACAGCAGAAAAATGGCGGTGCCGATTCCGGCGAACAGGACCGCCAGAAAGGGGCCGTTAACATGCTCCCAGGCTTGCCTGAAATCCAGACGCAAAATTCGACGCAGGGCCGTGAGGTCGAAAGAGCGGATGGAGCGGATCAACTCTTCGTAGATGCCCGAGATAAAGGCGATGGTGCCGCCGGAGACGCCGGGAACCGCATCCGCGGCTCCCATGGCCACCCCTTTGAGATACAGGGTGAAAACGGATCGGGGTAGGGATTTCATGGTGAATGCTTTCTTGAGGTGGGGGGTCAGTTCTCTTCCGCTTTCCACCCGTATTCGCCTACCAGTTTGACGAACCGGCAGCCGCCCAGTGTGGAGCGGTTGATCCCGTGCTCATCCCGATAGAGCTTGACCAGCTCCTGGGAATATCGGTCTCCCACCGGAATCACCATCCGCCCGGCCGGACCCAGCTGGCTGATCAGGGGTTCGGGAACGGCGGGGGCCCCGGCGGTGACGATGATGGCGTCAAAGGGTCCTTCTTCCTTCCACCCCTCGGTGCCGTCGGCGTACCGGGTGACGATGTTGTGATATTTGAGCCGATCGAACAGTCGGCGGGTCTTCACATACAGGGAATGGACCCGTTCGACGGTGTAGATCCGATAAGCGATTTGGGCAAGAACGGCCGCCTGATAACCGGAACCGGTGCCGATTTCCAGCACCCGATCTACCCCGGAGAGGGCCAGGGCCTGGGTCATTTCCGCCACGATATAGGGCTGGGAAATGGTCTGCTGTTCGCCGATGGGCAGGGGAAAATCCCCATAGGCCTGATCCACCAGCGCCTCTCCCACAAAAAGATGGCGGGGAACGGCGGCCATCGCCTCCAGGACCTTGGAATCTGTAATGCCCCGATCCCGAATCTGCCGCTGAACCATTTCCCGGCGCTGGCGTGTGTATTTGACGGATTCATCTTCCATGTAATGATCCGTACCAAAAGGTCGGGCTCCGGTCAAGATATTAACTCAACCGGACGATGAGGGGATACGAACAGAGGACACTTAAATTTTATAGATGATGCGCTGGTCCGAGACGATGATGTCCACAAACTTGTCGTGGGATTCCATGGGGATCTGAGGAATGATCTGTTCTTCGAAGGACAAGGCCACTTTTCGGGTGGTGGCGGAAAGCTCGGGAATCAGCCAGTCGTAGTATCCGTTGCCGGAGCCGATGCGGCCTCCTTTCTCATCAAAGGCGTATCCCGGCACAATGGCGATGTCCACCCGGTCTAAAGGCACTTTTTTACACCGATCCTTGACGGGTTCGAGGACGCCTCTGGGGCCGGGTTTAAGATCCTGGTCAAAATTATCCACCTTCCAAAGGGATACCGTTTTTTTGTCTTTATCAAAGACCGGAAGGATGACGATTTTATTCTGGGTGAAGCATCGCCGAATGATGTTTTCCGTGGGGACTTCCGTAGGCAGGTCCACGTAAAGAAGCGGAATACGAGACTCGATAAAATTGGCGAAATCGAAAAGCCGATCCTCAATCTGTTTCGTTTTGGCCTCGCGTTCGCTATCGGAATAACCTTCGATCATTTTGACCATGTCGTTTCGGATACCGACTTTCTTTTCTCTGATCTCGTCCATTGTCGACAGTCTCCCGGATTAAGTATTTGTATATATCCACCCATTATACAACATCGGCGGATAAAGTCAACTTGTAATAATCATTGACTAATTAAGCCATTGCATGCTAAAAACCGCATCGATTCCGGATTGCGAATAACCCGCATGACCTTCAACACCGATATCGATTCGGTACAAGATTAAAATATAGGTAGATTTATGCTAGAGATCAAGTATGTCAGGCAAAACCTTGAAGCGGTCCAGAAAGCCTTATCCACCCGGGGCGATAGTGTGGATCTCAAGACCTTTGAAGATTGTGACGCCCGGCGCCGGGCGGTGCTTCAGGAAATCGAGGGCCTGCGCCACCGGCGAAACGTGGTTTCGGACGAGATCGCGGCATTGAAAAAACAGGGCGAAGCGGCCGAAGACAAGGTTTTAGAGATGCGGCAGGTCTCCGCAAAGATCAAGGAGCTTGACAAATCTCTGGCCGAATACGACGAGACGGTACGGAACATTCTCATGGGGCTCCCCAACACGCCCCATGAATCGGTACCGGTGGGCAGGGATGAAACCGAGAATCCGGTGCTCAAGGAGGTGGGGGCGGTCCCGGTTTTTTCCGGGGAGCCCAAGGCCCACTGGACCATCGGGGAGGATCTCGGCCTTCTGGACCTGGAGCGGGCCGCCAAGATCACCGGGGCACGGTTTCCGCTTTACTACGGGGCCGGGGCGCGTCTGGAACGGGCTCTGATCAACTTTATGCTGGATATCCACACCACCGAACACGGCTATCGGGAGGTGCTGCCGCCCTTTATGGTGAACCGGAAGACCATGACCGGCACCGGACAGCTGCCCAAATTTCAGGAGGACCTGTTCAAAATAGAGGGATGGGAGTATTTTCTGATTCCCACGGCGGAGGTGCCGGTAACCAACATCTATCAGGACGAGGTCCTGGACGAGGAGATGCTGCCGGTCTATTTCACCGCCTACACCCCCTGTTTTCGCTCCGAGGCGGGGTCCTACGGCAAAGACACCCGGGGTCTCATTCGTCAACACCAGTTCAACAAGGTGGAGCTGGTCAAATTCGCCCTTCCGGAAACCTCTTATGAAGAGCTGGAAAGCCTTCTGGAGAATGCCGAAACCATTCTTCGGCGGCTGGAACTGCCCTACCGGGTGATCACCCTGTGCACCGGCGATCTCGGATTTTCAGCGGCTAAAACCTATGATATCGAGGTCTGGATGCCGGCCCAGGACACCTACCGGGAAATCTCATCCTGCAGTAACTTCGAGGATTTTCAGGCCCGCCGGGCCAATATCCGGTTCAGGCGCAAGGGAAAAAAAGGGACCGAACTGGTCCATACCCTCAACGGCTCCGGAATGGCCGTGGGAAGAACCTTTGCAGCCCTTCTGGAAAATTTCCAGCAGGAGGACGGGTCCGTCCTCATCCCCGAGGCTTTAAGGCCCTACATGGGCGGGATGGAAAAGATTTCAGCCCCCTGAAATCGGCTTTGCCCGGACGCATTCAAAAACACAACACTCAATATGAGCATAATACTTTGAAAATAGAAGAATTTCCCCAGGATATTCAAGGTCTTCTGATTCCGGAGCCCCGCTCCGGCCTGATCTACCGCTGTCTCGGCTGCGGGGAGGTCCATCCCATCGAAAAGCTCCTCTACACCTGTCCCGACTGCGGCCAGGTCCTTCTGATCGAGGATCAGGATTTTGAGCGTTTGAAGGAGGTCCCGGGGGAGACCTGGCGGCGACTGTTCGATTACCGCCGCATGCTCAAGGTCCCGGCCCTGAAGGGAATCTATCGGTATCACGAGTTTCTCGGCCCGGTCATTCCCCTGAACGCGGTGGTTTATCTCGGAGAGGGGCATACCCCGGTGGTGGAGGCCAATGCCGTGCTTCAGGAGCAGGCGGGGCTTCGATTCTATTTCAAAAACGACGGGCAAAACCCCAGCGCCTCTTTCAAGGATCGCGGGATGGCCAGCGCCTTGAGTTATATCCATTTTCTGGTCGAAAGCGGCCTGGTCTCGGACGTTTTGGCCATCTGCGCCTCCACCGGGGATACCTCGGCGGCGGCGGCCCTGTACGGGGCCTACCTGAAGCCTCACATCAAATCGGCGGTGCTGCTTCCCCATAAAAAGGTGACCCCGCAGCAGCTGTCCCAACCCCTGGGAAGCGGCGCCGCGGTGTTTGAAATACCGGGGGTCTTTGACGATTGCATGAAGGTGGTGGAATATCTCGCCGACCACTACAATGTGGCCTTGCTCAACTCCAAAAACGCCTGGCGGATTCTGGGGCAAGAATCCTACTCCTATGAAATCGCACAGGATTTCGATTATGAGCTGGGAAAGATGGTGATTATCGTTCCCATCGGCAATGCCGGGAACATCACCGCGGTGATGAGCGGGTTTCTGAAATTTTACGAAATCGGGGTGATCGACGCCCTGCCCAAAATCATCGGGGTCCAGTCGGAGCATGCCAATCCGGTCTACCGCTACTATCTCGAACCCGACCCCGAAAAACGGAAATTCGAGCCGGTCACCGTCCGGGCCAGCGTGGCCCAGGCCTCCATGATCGGCAATCCGGTCTCCATGCCCCGGGTGGTGCACCTGGCGGAGCGGTACAATGAGACCGCCGGGGAGCGCCGGGTCTTCGTCATGGAGGTGACCGAGCAGGAGATCATGGACTGGGAGCTGACCGCCAACCACAACGGTCACATCGCCTGCACCCACGGCGGAGAATCTCTGGCCGGGCTGGTTCGGGCCCTGGCCGCCGGAATCGTGGATAAAGACGATGTGGCGGTGGTCGACTCTACGGCCCACGCCTTGAAGTTCGCCGGTTTTCAGGAGATGTATTTCGAAGACCGGTTCCCGTCGGAGTTCGGGGTGGCGCCTGATCCGGACCTGATCAACCGCCCGGTCCTGATGCATCCCCCGGACCTGGAAAAGGTGCCGGCCCCGGGTAAGCCGCTGGCGGGGGAAGACTTTCAGCGGTTTATTCGCCGGGTGTCCGATGAAATCGCCAAATCACTGAACCTCACCGCTCTGGAATAGAACCGGCTCAACATTCAGGCGAAGGCTGTTCGCCTATTCTTTGTTCGGGGGCGATAGAAGGCACATCCGCTCCTCCGGCCCGGTGATGAGCCGCGGCACGCAGGCCGCAACCAGGGGCCTCGAAAAAAGAAACCCCTGCCCGTATTCGCAGCCGTAATCCCGCAGCTTCCGCAGCTGTTCAAAGGTTTCGATCCCCTCGGCCACCACCTTCATTTTCATGTTCCGGGCGATGGAAACGATGATGGAGACCAGGTCCTTTTCCTCCCGGCCCCCCATCTGGAAGACAAAGGAGCGGTCGATCTTCAGGACATCGATGGGAAACCGGTGCAGGTAAGACAGGGAAGAGTATCCCGTGCCGAAATCATCAATGGCCAGCCGCACCCCGAGCCCCTTGATCTCATCCAGCAGCGCCGCCAGTTGGTCGACATTTCGAATCAGCGCGCTTTCGGTCAATTCAATCTTCAGCAGACTTCCCGGCAATCCGGTCTCTTCCAGAACCTCACTGAGCAGACGGGGGAAATCGGGCTGCATGAACTGCTTGGCCGAAATATTGACGTTCATGAACAAATCCCGTCCGGGCGGCGTTTTTTCCATCCAGGCTTTCATCTGGGTGCAGGCCTCGGTCAGAATCCATCTGCCCAGCGAGAGGATGACCCCGGCCCGTTCCGCGATGGGGATAAACACCTCCGGTGAAATCATTCCCCGATCCGGATGGCGCCACCGGGTTAAGGCCTCGAACCCCGCCACCCGGCAGGTATCGAGAGCCACGATGGGTTGATACTTGAGCAGAAATTCCTGCCGTTCCACCGCCCCCCGAAGGTCGGTCTCCAGCTGCAGAAGGCTCATGGTCTTTTCGTGGAGGGTTTTGTCGTACACCTGGTATTGCCCCTGTCCCAGGGCTTTGGCGCCGTACATGGCGATATCCGCGTCCCGAAGGATGTCTACGGTGGAGACGTACTGGGGAATGCCCGGCACGATGCCGATGGACACGGTCACGAAGACATCCTTTCCTCGAACGATGAACGGCACGCTCAGTTCCCGGTGAACCCGCTCTGCCACCCGAACGGCGTCTTCCGGTTCCGCGAGGTCCTCCATCAGCAGCGCAAATTCGTCGCCGCTGAAACGGGCCAGCACCTCGGATCGGCGAAGGCAGACCTTTAAGCGGTCGGCCGCTGCTTTGAGGATTCGGTCTGCGGCCAGATGGCCGAAACTCTCGTTGATGACACTGAACCGGTCGATGTCCATATAGAGCACCGCATAATTGTATCGGCGCTTTTCCCGGGCCTCGGCCATGATGCCGTCCAGGCGCTTCAGGAAGTGGGCCCGGTTGGGCAGCCCGGTCAGGTGGTCGTGAAACGCCTGGTGATGAAGCTGTTCCTGGACCTGCCGCCGGTCCTCGATCTCCTGCTTCAACTGGGCATAGGCCTCCTGCAGGTTGCGATTTCGTTCCCTGAGGTCATCCACGAACCGGTCGGTCCGTTCCCGAACCATGGCGGTAAGGGACTGGAGCATGGAAAAGGAGATGACCGCCGATCCTTTGAGGACCTTGTGGAAATCGTCTCGATGAATGGTGAGGAGGGTGGCCGGGGTTCGGGTGATGACGGTGGCGCTGCGGGGAACGTCGTCGATGAGGGCCAGTTCCCCGAACGCTTCCCCCTCTCGGCTGACCACGATCAGATCCTGGTGCGGGGCGCCGTGGCTTTTCCAGATTTCCACGGCCCCCTTGAGGATGATATAAAAATGGCGACCCAGGGACCCTTCCGCAAATATCTCTTTCCCTTCGTCCATCTGGATTTCCCGACACACCGCCGCTATCTTCTGAATATCCGCATTCGACAGAGAGCGAAGAAAATTGAGATTCTTGAGAAACAGCAGGTGATCGGTCATATCGATATCCCTGAAAAAAGTGTGGGTGAATTCGGTCGAAAGCGGAAGCGGTCCATGAGGATAGCGGGTGAAACCCGTAGACTTCAGTATCAGAGCCTGTCCAGCAGGTCGCAGATCAGGCGAACCCCGAAACCGGTGCCGCCGGGCGGACTGTAGGCGTTTCCCTTTTTATCATAGACCGGGCCGGCCGTATCGATATGGGCCCATCGGACGTCTTTGACGAATTCGGACAAAAACAGCGCTGCGGTAATGGCCCCGCCCCACCGGGTGGAGGGCATATTGCTGATGTCGGCGAATTCGCTTTTGAGCAGTTCTTTATAATCTTCGGGCAGGGGCATTCGCCAGCACCGCTCATGGGTTCGAACCCCGGCGGCCACGATCGCCTCGGCCAGGGCGTCGTCATGGCTGAAGACCGCGGCGAACTTCTCCCCCAGGGCCATCAGGCAGGCGCCGGTGAGGGTGGCCAGGTCGATGATCGTGTCCGGCTGATAGGTGTCGACGGCGTAGGCCAGGGTGTCGATGAGGATCAGCCGTCCTTCGGCGTCGGTATTGCCGATTTCGACGGTCTTTCCGGAATAGGAGCGGATGATGTCTCCCGGCCGAATGGCTGTTCCCGAGGGCATGTTCTCCACCAGCGGCAGCAGTCCGATGACATTACAGCCGGGTTTGAGCCCGGCCACCGCGATCAGGGCCCCGGCCACCGCCGCCGATCCGGCCATATCCGTTTTCATATCGGTCATGGACCCGCTGATCTTGAGGTTGAGGCCCCCGGTGTCGAAGGTCACGCCCTTGCCGACCAGGGCGATGGTTTTCTCCGCCCCTTCGGCCCGATACTCCAGGATCACCAGACGGGGCTTGGCTTCGCTGCCCTGGGCCACCGCCAGCATTGCGCCGAATCCTTTTTCCGCCAGGGCGGCTTCATCCAGCACCGTGACCGAAAGACCGGCCGCCTCCGCCGCCTGTTGAATCGAATCCGCATACATTTCCGGCCGTTTGTCGTTGGCGGGCAGCGTGACCCAGTCTCGGGCCAGAAGGGTCCCCTTGCAGGCGGCCGTGACTTTTTCAGGCAGGGCCGCATGGGCGCCGGCGATGTCGGGATCGACCTGGAATCCGATGGTCTCCAGAGGTTTTTTCTTTTTTTCTTCTTTGTATCGATCAAAGATGTGGTTGCCCAGGCAGGCGCCCTCCAGCATGGCTTTCAGCAGGTCGGGGAAATCGAGACCGGTTTTACCGTCCGCCGGGACCGCAAAGAGTACTTCGGTAAGGTCTTTTTTAATGGCGTGTTTGACCGCCTTCCCGGATAGCTTGCGAAAGGACTCGGCTTCGAGTTTTTCCCGTTTGCCGAGCCCCATCAGGATCACCCGTTCCGCAGCCGTGTCCGGGGGGGAATAGAAGACCACCTCATCCTCCGGTTCGCCCTTGAATTCGGGCAGCGCCAGGGCCTTTTCGATCAGGGGGATCAGGGAGTTGTTTTCATGGATCCGCTCATCTTCGCAGACCGGTATGATCAGGGTCGGGACCTTTTCCGTCTTCAGGTCGAGGGATTTTAGTTTCAGCACGTCTGTTACTCCTTGTCCGCAGGTGAAAGGAAAGGGGGAGACGTGTTTCGCCTCCCCGGCTACAATTCGCCGTGTTCCTTGAAACTATAATACCCCTTGGTGGTGAAAACCAGATGGTCCAGCAGCTGAATTCCCAAAACCTCTCCGGATTCCTTGATGCGACGGGTGACCGCACCGTCTTCCCCGCTGGGGTGAACGCTGCCGGAGGGATGATTGTGGGCCAGAATGACGGCGGCGGCTCGATCGGTGACCGCGTCGGCGAACACCTCCCGGGGATGGATCTGGGTCCGGTTCAACAGCCCGATGGTGATCACCCGGGTGGCGATGACTTCGTTGGCCCCGTTCAACGTGATGCAGAGCAGGTGCTCCTGTTTGCGATCCGCATAATGACGGATCAGGGGAAGGACATCCTCGGGAGAAGAAATTTTGGTTCCCTCGGGCCGAATCCGACGGCGGGCGAATTCCAGGGCCGCGGTGATGACCGATGCTTTGGCCGGCCCCACGCCTTTGACCTTCTGCAGGGCTTCCAGGTCGGGGAACCCGCCGTTTCGATCCAGCACATTCAGAATCTTGTCCGCCAGAGAAATCACATCCTCGCCCTTTGTTCCCATGCCCAGAAGAATGGCCAACAGTTCTCGATCCGACAGGGTGAGGGGACCCTTGGTTTTCAGCTTTTCCCGGGGGCGTTCCTCCGCCGGAAGTTCGGCCATTCGCAGATGATGAGGATGTTTTTCTCGAAGATACATGATCCTTCCCCATGGAAAAAGGCTGATATGAATGAGCATGCATATCACACCGAGTGAAATTTTCAAGCATTGTTCATCTCTAATTAAATAAATTTCAAACTGTTGTCTCTCTTGTATACAAAATTCCAAATTGAATGCGGTTCGTTTTCGGCCCACAAAAGACGATGACTTGGATGAATTATTTTGGTATGATTCCTTCTTACCCTGCGGTTTGCGGAACCATGCCGGAAATCTGCGCCGGAAATTTGCGGAGTTTGACCATCGGAGTTTGGATTGATGACCACGACCTCACGAAAAAACCGATGCCTTTTCCATGTCTTCGACGGCCTGCGCGAAGGGCTCACCCATTTTTCCCAGCCCAGCCGGGTGGCCCTGGTCTATACCATCGAGCCGGATGATCCGGTGCATATTTACGACCCGCAATATCTGTTGCGAGGCCATGAACCGATGCTCAAAAAACTGTATCTCGACACCCGGGCATGGCGGTGGATCGATGTGACGCCGGAGGATATGCGGCGCTTCGAGGTACATGATGAATCGAATCTTCAACTGACCGGGCTGATCTCTTACGGCGGGCGGTCCCGCTCTCCGGCCTACCAGATGTGGTTCACCGAACAGCATCCGGATATGTGCTCCACCGGCCCCACCGAGCGGTGGCTGGAGCATGCGGTCTGGCTATTGTCTCAGGATATGGCCAACATCGATGTTCCCTGCCTCGGCACCTCGGAGTACGTGCTGCGGGAGTATGCCGCCCATGCGGTCCGGGATCACATCGTCGATTCCCGAAGCGCCATGATCGGGTGGGATACCCAGATCCGTGTGTATCCCACTCTGGATTCGGTGTTGGGAATATCCGAAACCTTCGAAGAAGGGTCCTGGCCCCGGGGTGAGCTGGTTTTCGTGGAGCCCGGCGCCGTGCACCGGGTCGATTTCATCGCCCGGTTTCCTTACATGGAGCAGCCCAATGTGAAGGATTACAAACACGTCCGAAAACTGTTGTTGTCGGTGGAAGGCGCCGGCAGAAAACTGGTTTCAGACGGGAAAACCATTCTCGGTATCGCGGTGGGGGCGATTCCGAAGGCCTCCATCGTGGCCGATTTTCGAGGGGGGCATGGGTTTGTCTGCCTGGACGAGACGCTGGTGTGCAGTTTTTTTGACGGGCGGTTTCATTCATCCACTCGAAAGGCGAAGCTGGTTCAGGTGGAGGAAACCCTGCTGGAAACCGATATGGACCCCGACGACGGTAGCGCCCTGTTTAAAATCCTCGCATCCATCGTCCATTACGCCCAGGAGCGGCGGTTCGGCTGTACCCTGGTCGTGGATCTCAACAAAACCCCCATCGAGACCGCCGGTCAGCACCTGGAAAAGCCGCTCGATCTTCGACAGGATTATATGCTGGAACTGGCCAAAGCTTTGTCCCGGGTGGACGGCGCCCTTCACATCGGCCGGGACCTCCACCTTCACGGGTTTGCCTGCCTTCTGGACGGCCAGGCTGTACCCGGAGAAAACCGGGCCCGAGGGGCCCGGTTCAATTCGGCGCTCCGCTTCACGGCCCAGCACCCGGACCTGCTCACCATCGTGGTGTCCGCCGACCGCCCCGCCTCGGTCATACAGGGCGGAATGGAGCTGACCGCCCAATGCGACTGGAAACCGCTCTACGGTTATGTGCCCTCGCCGCCGACGTTGATGGAATACATTAAATGAAACTTTCCGATCAGCGCTTCGCCTCCGTGCACCGATCCACCAGATAGAGAATCGACTGATAGGGAATCCCGCCGTGGTGGGAAAGCCCGATTTCGCAGGTACGGCTGGTGGAATATCCGTGTCGGCAATCCGCCGGCAGCTGCGCCTTCAGGTGTCTCAGACCGAAGGCGTTGAGTTCCGGGTGGGTAAAGCCCCGGTCTCCGGCAAATCCGCAGCAGGTCACCTCCGGTGTGACGACCTTTTCAGCACACATCCGGGCAAGTTGCTTCAATTTTCCTTCCAATCCCATCTTTTTGGCGCTGCATACCGTGTGGATGGCCACCGTCTCCGGAATTTTGGTGAAGGTGAGTCTGGAGGCCAGATGCCTCAGGGTGAACTCAATCGGCTCAAAAAGCTGAAGGCGGGAATTGAGCGTCTCTTTCATATGGTGCAGGCAGGGGCTCATATCACATAAGATCGGGATGTCGCCGTTGTCGGAAATGGCCATCAAAGCGGCCTCCAGCTCTCTCGCCTTCTTTTCCGCGACATCGGCGATCCCTTTGCTGGAAAATGGCATACCGCAGCAGAGGGCATCCATATTTTCAGGAAAAAGAATTTTATAGCCGGCCTTGCGGAGAAGGGATTCGGTATTTCGTGTCAGCGACACCGCATCGTCATCCAAGCGGGACGGCCCCATGGACCGGGTAATGCAGGAGGGAAAATAGACCACCTTCGGCCGATGATCGGCACGGACCGGCATGCAGGAGACGGCGGCGGCATTCCGAGGCATGTAGGGGGTCCAGAGGGGCAGCAGATTCCCGGAGATCCGTCTGGCGCTGGCGGTAAGCCGGGTCATGGCCGGGGTACCGAGGGCCCCGTGAATTTTGTCGACGATATTCAACCCCAGGCGGGTCAGAGCGGTGACACCGGTCATATGTCTACCGGCTGCGTCGCCAAGCGCACGGCCCGGTGCGGAAAGATGTTCGCTTCGCAGATGCTTGATCAGCTGTCCGGTGTCGATTTCCACCGGACAGCTGGTGGCGCAGAGCCCGTCGGCGGCGCAGGTGGCATCCCCATAGTAGGCGTAGACCCGGCGAAGTTCCGCCAGGCGGGTCGGGTTTTCTCCGGTCCGGGCCAGGTGGGCCATTTCACGGTAGATGACGATCCGCTGCCGGGCCGAGAGGGTGAATTCATGGGACATGCAGTTTCGCTCGCAGAACCCGCATTCGGTGCATTCGTCCACCTCCGGGTGGGCTGCCGGCATCGGCTTGAAATGCTTGAGGTGGCATTCGGGATCATCATTGATGATGACCCCGGGGTTGAGCATCCCCTGGGGATCGAAAATGTTTTTAATCTCCCGCATCGCCTCGTAAAGTTCGGGGCCCCACTCCCGCTCTACAAACGGCGCCATATTGCGGCCGGTGCCGTGCTCCGCTTTCAGAGAGCCGTTGTATCGGTCCACCACCAGTTCCGCCACCGCATCCATAAACCGCCTGTACCGGTCCACCTCGCCGGCGTCCGAAAAATCGGGGGTAAGTACGAAATGGACATTTCCGTCAAACACATGCCCCCAGATGACGGTGTTTTCGTATCCGTATTCGGCGAACAGCGCCTGAAGATCGACAAGGGTGTTCTCCAGGTGGTGAATGGGAACCGCGATGTCTTCGATGATGACCGTGGCGCCGGTATTCCGCATGGAGCAGGCGCTCGGGAAAATTCCTTTTCGCACCTGCCAGAGATTCGCCTCGGCTTCTGGATCGGTGGTAAAGGCGAATGTGTGGGCCATGGGAAAGGATGTGAACGCTTCGGTGATTTCCTCGATCTGCCGGTTCAACGCCTCGGTGGTTTCGGCCCGGGTCTCCACCAGCAGTGCCGTGGCCTCGGGTCCCAGGGTTTTGATGTGGGGCGGCATGGAGGGTTTGTCCGCCACGGTGGCCAGGGCGGTTCGGTCCATGAGTTCGGCGGCGCTCACCGGATATTTTTTCAGCAGCAGGACCGCCTCGCAGGCCGAAGCGATCGTGGGAAAGAGCATCAAGGCGGTGGCGGTATGCGGCGCCTCCCGGGTGGTCCGGAAGGTGACTTCCGAGATGAATCCGAGGGCGCCTTCGGAGCCGACCATGAGATGGGCAATGATTTCGATGGGATCATCGTAATCGGTGAGGGCGTTGAGGCTGTAGCCGCAGGTGTTTTTGATGGAATATTTTTCCCGGATTTTGGCCAAAAGCAGGGGATCGGCCTTGATTCGATCGGCCAGGGCCTGAATTCGGTCGACCATTTCCGGTCGGGTCTTCAGAAACCGGTTTCGGCTCTCCGAATCACCGGTGTCCAGAAGGGCGCCGTCCGCAAAGATGATCCGCATGGCTTTGAGGGTGCCCTGGCTGTTCTGGGTCACCCCGCTGGTCATGCCGCAGGCGTTGTTGGAGACGATGCCGCCGATCTTGGCCGAGTTGATGGAGGCCGGGTCTGGGCCGATCTTTCGGCCGAAGGGCGCCAGGTACCGGTTGGCCTCGATGCCCAAAACGGCCGCCCCCAGGCGGATTTCGGAGCCGTCCGGGGCGGTCGACCATCGGCGCCATCCGGTGGTTCCCAGGAGCATCAGCACCGAATCGGTCACTGCCTGGCCGGAAAGACTGGTGCCGGCGGCCCGAAAAGTGACCGGAAGCTTCAGTTCCCGGCAGGCCGAAAGGGTGAGCAGGACCTCGGCTTCGGTCTCCACCCGTACGATCAGCCGGGGGATGAGCCGGTAAAAGCTGGCGTCGGTGCCGTAGGCGAGGGTTCGGAGAGGATCACGGATAAGTCTCTGCTTCGGGATGCTCTCGGCCAATCGGGCATACAGGGTCGAATAGGGGTCCTGTGGCATGGGAACCTCATTTCGTAAAGCGGGGTTGAAGGGAATCGATTCGGATGATATTCAAGGATAACAAAAGGAATGGGGGGTTTCAATAGATAAACCGGTAGAGGGGGGTCCGCCCCGCAGATCCCGAGCGCTTGCGCTGGAAATCAATCGATATGGAGATAGGTATAATATGAAGTATTCCGAAGCCAGACCGGGCAGGGTATTCGTCATCCGGCTGGAAGACGGCGACATCGTCCATGAAGAGATCGAACGGTTCGCTCAAGAGAAGTCGATCCGCTCGGCGGCCCTGATCGTGATCGGGGGCGCCGACCAGGGAAGCCGGCTGGTGGTGGGTCCGGAGGCGGGGCGGGCGGCGGACATGGTCGCCATGGAACGGGCCCTGGAGAATGTCCACGAGGTGGCCGGCGCCGGCACCCTGTTTCCCGACGAGGCGGGCACACCCATGCTTCACATGCACATGGCCTGCGGCCGTGAAGGGGAGACGGTGACCGGATGCATTCGACAGGGGGTCAAGGTCTGGCAGGTGATGGAGGTGATCCTCTTCGAACTGGTCGATTCCACCGGCACCCGGGTGCATGAACCGGCGACCGGTCTCAAACTTCTGAAACCCTGACGTCTTCCGCTCTTTTTTCTCAGTGGATGTTCAAACGGGGTTTTAAAAGTGCGAGGGCGCTATTGACATCCCTTGTGGAAAGCTTATTTTCAGTTGAGGCTTTAAAAAAGCCCGTTTCGCCCGAGGCGGTATATCGGTCATATTGTTAACCTATCAGATCAACCCTTAACCAGCGTTGTGTCAGGTATCGTCAACAAGTCAACTGAACAACAATACCTTTAACTTTCGGGCGGTACATATTACCGCTGCAAGTATGTGAGTTGCATCCGCTTCGGGCGTTTCAAGGCAGGGTCTTCATTGGCCCTGCCTTTCTTGTTTACAAAAGACGATGAAGGATTTATGACAGGTCGATCGAATCGGCCCAAGGCGGTTCGAATCCACGGAAGCATGTAACGCGCTAACACAGGGGCGGGATCTTGAAATAATGATCAGCGTAGAAAATATTTCAAAAGGTTTCGGGGGTCAGGTCCTCTTCGAGGATGCGAGCTTTCGGCTGAATGCCAAGGAGCGGGCCGGGCTGGTGGGCCGAAACGGGCACGGAAAAACCACCCTTCTGAAAATGCTGGTGGGGGAAGAAAAACCCGATTCCGGCAATATCATCATCCCCAAGCAGTATCGACTCGGGCATGTCCGGCAGCACATCGATTTTTCCGAGGATACGGTCCTGAAAGAAGGGATGAAGGGGCTTCTCGAATCGGAAAAAGACCACCACTGGAAGGTGGAAAAAATTCTGGCGGGGCTCGGGTTTTCCGAAACAGACATGGACCGGAACCCCTGTGAATTTTCCGGCGGCTACCAGGTGCGGCTGAATCTGGCCAAGATTCTGGTATCCGAACCGGATCTTCTGCTTCTGGATGAGCCGACCAACTATCTGGATATCACCTCCATTCGCTGGATCGAGCGCTTCCTTCGAGGCTGGCCCCGGGAGTTGCTGCTGATCACCCATGACCGCGGGTTCATGGATAAGGTGATCACCCACACCATCGCCATCCACCGGAAAAAGATTCGAAAGATCGAGGGGGATACCGGCAAGCTCTATGAGCAGATCGCCCAGGATGAGGAGATCTACGAAAAGACCCGGGCCAACGACGAGCGCCGCCGCAAGGAGATCGAGCAGTTCATCACCCGGTTTCGGGCCAAGGCCCGGCTGGCCAACCTGGTTCAGTCCCGGGTCAAGACCCTGGAGAAGATGGAAAAGCGGGACAAGCTGGAAACCCTCAAGGACCTCGATTTTTCCTTTCGAAGCAAACCCTTTCGCGGAAAACAGATGCTTGCGGTAAAGGACCTCGCCTTTTCTTATGACGGGGGAAAACCGCTGATTGAAAATCTCAACTTTACCGTGGCCCCGGGCGAGTGCATCGGCGTGGTGGGTAAGAACGGGAAGGGAAAGACCACCCTGCTGAAGCTCCTGTCCGGTTCCCTTCAACCCGATACCGGGGAGATCGCCTACAACCCGAGGACCGAGGTCGGCATCTACGAACAGACCAACATCAAAACCCTGGTGGATCAGCGCTCGGTGGAAGAGGAGATCCTCTATTCCGCGGCCCGGGTGGACCGTCAGGTGGCCCGGAACATCTGCGGGGCCATGATGTTCGAGGGGGATGGGGCGCTCAAAAAGGTGGCGGTGCTTTCCGGGGGTGAAAAGAGCCGGGTCATGCTGGGAAAGCTGCTGGCCGCGCCCCTGAACATGATTCTTCTCGACGAGCCCACCAACCACCTGGATATGGAATCCAACGACGCCCTGCTGGCCGCCATCGACGCTTTTGACGGGGCGGTGATCATGGTCACCCATAATGAAATGTTCCTTCATGCCCTGGCGGAACGGTTGATTGTCTTTGATGACGACGGCGTCTCTCTGTTCGAGGGCGGATACGGCCGGTTTCTGGAAAAGGGCGGATGGCAAGACGAAGACACACCAAAGGGGAGCGGGACAACCGAAGACCGGGAGGCGCCGACCGGCCCCACCCTCAGCAAAAAGGAACTGCGCCGCCGCCGATCCGAAATACTGGCCGAACGCGGCAAGGCCGTCAAACCGGTGGAGAAAAAGATCGCCGAGGCTGAAAACATTATCGATGCCTGCGAGAAAGAGCTGGCTCGCCTGAACGAGGCCATGCAGGCGGCGGCGGAACAGCAGGACGGCGACCGAATCAAGGAATTGTCCCGGGCCATCCACACCTGCCAGTCGGCCATCGAGGAGCGATTTGCGGAATTGGAGGAAATGTCGGAGATCATCGAAGAAAAAGGCAAGGTATTCGATCAAAAACTGGCAGAACTGGATGCTGCGGCCGAATATTAATTTTTTTTTCACCGATTCCTTTCCAACCCTTGTGGAGTCTGGTATGGTCCACCGACACAGATCAGCAGACTCGAAACCATCGGGAGAAACCGAAACACCGAGGATACACTATGGCATTAAGTAAAGAATTGCTGGAGATACTGGCCTGCCCCAAATGCAAGGGCGACATCTATCTGACACCGAATGAAGACGGGCTGATCTGCGACCGGTGCAAACTGCTCTATGAAATCAAAGACGATATTCCCATTATGCTGATCGAAGAGGCCAAACCCATTCAGGAGTAACGGGCCGCTATGTCCACGCCCCAGCCGCCCAAACCGGCCAAGCTGGTCATCGGGCTGTTTATGAAAACCCGGGACCTGATCACCCCGCTGACCCGGCGACTGGTCGAAACCTACGGCGGGTTGGATCTGGTCAGCGCATGGATGCCCTTTGCGTATACCGATTATTATGAGCCGGAAATGGGCGCCCCGCTCTATCGGCGGATGTTGAGTTTTCGATCCCTGATTTCCCAGGACGCCTTGGCCGACGTCAAAACCGAAACCAATCGGCTCGAAAGCGGCTGCATCCAAGACGGCGCACGGCGGGTCAATATCGATCCCGGATACCTGCTTCAGGAGCGGTTCGTGCTGGCCTCGGGCAAGAATTTCACCCACCGCATCTCCATCGGTCGGGGAATTTATGCGGATCTGACCCTGATCTATACCAAGGGGGATTTTCAAACCCTTCCCTGGACCTACCCCGACTATGCCGATCCGCGAATGATCGCATTCCTTCGGCAGGTCCGGGACCGCTATATTCATGCCGTGAAGTGAATTGCGGGCTTTGATCATCGTTTCGGCCAGGTCTTGGCCAGATCCTAATGATAGGCAGGCCGCCCCGAACCGCTGATCATGGCCGAAATTCTGAAATTGTGGATAACGAAAGAGCTATCCGAAAAGGGATCGCCGACAAAGAATAGGACAAGGAATCGAATGATCAAAAGCATGACCGCTTTTTCCCGGGCGGAGGTGAACGACAACGGCCTGACCGCGGCTGTCGAGATCCGCACTTATAACAGCCGGTATCTGGACGTCACCCTGCGGGCGCCCCAGAATTATTTTTCTCTGGAAGAACGGATCAAGGGGATGATTTCCGAGGCGATTGTCCGCGGACGGGTGGAACTCAAGCTTCAGGTGCAGGATGTCTCTGAAGCCGCCTGCGCGTTTGAGATCGATGAATTCAGGGCCGCCGCCTACCATAAAGCGCTGGCGGAACTGAAGGCCCGGTTCGGGTTGACCTCCGAGATCTCCCTGGATCACTTGATACAGGTCTCCGGCATTATCAAGCCCGCCGAGATCGAGACCGATCTTGATCGCAACCGACCCCTGATCGAGGCTTGCGTGGCCCGGGCATTGAGCGAGTTGAACGCCATGCGGCAGAAGGAAGGCGACTTTCTGGCCCGGGATTTCGAAAAGCGGTTGAACGACATCGAATCGGCGATCGACACCATCGAATCGGCCTCGGAAGGGCTTCTCGACCATTACCGGGAACGGCTTCAGGACCGGATCACCGCACTGACCCAGGGGATGGTGGAGATCGATCCGGCACGCATCGCCCAGGAGGCGGCCTTTCTGGCCGATCGAAGCGATATCTCCGAAGAGATCGTTCGCTCCCGAAGCCATGTCCGGCAGTTTCGCACCGTGATGCGGTCTCCGGAGCCGGCCGGGAAAAAGCTCAATTTTCTGTTGCAGGAATTCAACAGAGAATTCAATACCATGGGATCCAAGACCGGGCGGGCCGATGTCTCTCATACCATCGTCCGGCTGAAATCGGAGCTGGAAAAAATCAGAGAACAGGTCCAGAATGTGGAGTAAATGCTACTAACCAAGAGATCACATATGAAATTCGGGAAAAAATCGGAACAGGCGCTCCTGAACATCGGTTTCGGGAGCACCGTGGTGGCGGAGCGGGTGGTGGCGATCGTCTCCCCGAACTCGGCGCCCATGAAGCGGCTCAAAGACGAGGCCAAGGAGGAGAAGCGGCTGGTGGACGCCACCCACGGCCGACGGACCCGGTCCATCATTATCATGGACAGCAATCATATCGTGCTCTCGGCCATTCAGGCGGAGACCATTTCCCAGCGGTTCGAATTGTTGCGGGGGGCCGGGGAAAAGGCCGACGAGATCAAGGCGGTGGCTCAGTAGCGGTTATGGCTCCTCAAGATCGGAAATCAAGCGAATCCGGCCCAAAAGGGCATCTCTTTATTCTCTCCGCTCCCTCCGGGGCCGGTAAATCCACCCTTTGCCATGCGATCCTGGATCGGTTTCCCGACATGATCTACTCGATTTCCTCCACCACCCGTCCTCCGCGGGGCACGGAGAGGGACGGGGTTGAATACCACTTCATCGACAAACCGAC
>CAZNLT010000001.1:0-104966 GCA_964573705.1 uncultured Desulfobacterales bacterium | reverse complement strand
GGTCTGGAAGGCGGATTCTGTGGGTCTCGATGTGGATCTCTCCCTACAGAACGCGGGCGGGGTGCGGATCGACGTACCGGCCGGGCCGATTACGGTGGGCACCGCCTACACCCTCTTGCCCTTCGGCAACACCCTCTTTGTGCTGGAATTGACCGGGGCTGAACTGATGACCGCCCTGGAGATCGGTCTGACCCGAAAAAGCGGCGCATTCCCCTATGTGGGGTCCGCCCGTTACACCGCCGATCCGACCCGACCCGAGGGAGAGCGGCTGGTGACCCTCGAGATTCGAAAGAATGCCGGGGAATGGGTTCCGGTGGACCCGGACGGCGTCTACCGTTTGGCCACCAACGCCTATCTGGCCGGCGGCGGAGACGGGTACACGGTTTTGGAGAACGCAGACGAGTACCGGTATGACACCGGGTTCGTGGACGCGGAAACCTTTATGGACTATGTCCGACAGGTCGGCGCCCTGACCGCACCCGAGGAGACCGGGGTGACCTATTCTGGGGCGGATGCCATTACCTTAAAGATCATCGAAACCACCGATGTCCACGGCTCCATCTTCCCCTATGATTTCATCGAAGCCCAAGAGATCGACAACTCCCTGGCCCAGGTCTGCACCTATGTGAAACAGGAGCGGTCCGAACCGGGCCAGAGCGTCATCCTGCTGGACAACGGCGACACCCTTCAGGGGCAGCCGATCACCAACTACTACAATTATGAACGGTCCACCCTTGACGGCCACATCGTGGCCGATGTCATGAACTATATGGGGTATGACGCCGCCTCTGTGGGCAATCATGACATCGAGCCGGGCCGGCCGGTCTATGATGCGATCATGGAACAGTTCGAGTTCCCCTGGCTGGCGGCCAATGCGGTCTACCGCAGCACCGGAGGGCCTTATTTCGAGCCGTACACCGTGATCGAACGGGACGGCGTCAAGGTGGCGGTGCTGGGCCTGATCACCCCGGGCATTCCCAACTGGCTGCCCGAATCGGTCTGGCCCCACCTGGAATTCCGGGACATGATCGAGACCGCACGGGAATGGGTGCCGATCATTCAGCAGCAGGAGGACCCGGATCTTCTGATCGGTCTCTTCCATTCCGGCTTTGACTACACCTACGGCGGAAGGACCGAAAACACGCCTGAAAATGAAAACGCCTCTCAACTGGTAGCCCGACAGGTTCCGGGGTTCGACATCATCTTCATCGGACATGACCACATGGACCGGAATGAAACCGTGACCAACACCGACACCGGCAAGCCGGTGCTGATTCTGGGCGCCAAAAGCGCGGCCCGATCGGTGGCCACGGCCACCGTCACGCTGACCCCGAATGCGGACGGCGCCTATGACAAAGCCATCCTCGGCGACACCGTCGATACCACCCGGTTTGCAGCCGATCCGCAGTTGACCGCCGCCTTCACCCCGCAGATCGACGCGGTCAAGGTGTATGTGGATGAGGAGGTCGGCGCCTTCACCGAACCCACCTCCTCCCGGGACGCCATGTTCGGGGATTCATCCTTCAACGATCTGATTCATGAACTCCAGTTCGACATCACGGAGGAGGTCTTCGGCAAACGGGCCGATGTCTCCTTTGCCGCGCCGCTGCAGTTCGATAAGACCATCGAGGCCGGCCCGGTCTATATTCGGGATATGTACAAGCTCTACAAATATGAAAACCAGCTCTACCTGATGGAACTGACCGGAGAAGAGATCGACAATCACCTCGAATTCTCTTATGCCCGGTGGATTAATCAGATGACCGGGCCGGAAGACCATCTGCTCAATTTCACCGACCTCGACGAGGCCACCGGCAATTACGATCTGGCGGCCCGCTACTACAATTATGATTCGGCCGCCGGCATCGTCTACACGGTGGATGTGAGCCGGCCCGAATTCGACCGGGTGACGATTCTCGGGATGGACGCCGATCTGGACGGCCAGGTGGACGAAGGCGCGGTCTTCGACCCGAATGCGGTCTACCTGGCGGCGGTTAATTCCTACCGGGGCGGCGGGGGCGGCGGCCATCTCACCGATGAGAACGGGGCCGGTATTCCCAATGAGGATCTGGACGATCGGAAGATCAACTTCACCGACCGGGACCTGCGGTTTTACCTGATCGAGCAGATTCGGGAGGCGGGGACGGTGACCCCCCGGGCCATCGGCAACTGGCAGTTCATCCCCGAGGACTGGGCCGCCCAGGGGGCGGAACGGGACCGGCCGATTCTGTATGGATCGGACAGCGGCGCCCATTGATTCTTATTTTCTCATCATGGCCCGGCGGGAGAACCCGTCGGACCATGATCACTATTCAAAAAAATGCCGGTCCATTATTCCCCGGCATTCGTGTATCGGATTCAAATGGTCTTGGCTGGTACCCATTTCAGAAACCGGATTTGCCACGAAACGCTGTAAAATAGTTCGATGGCTTTCATGTTTAGCCGAACGGTCGTTCAACCCGAAAAACCGTTGTAACGGTCGCCCTTTTCCAATCCATGCGAATCGATTTTTAACATGCTTTTGCTATTGACACCGGCGTATGAATCGTGTTTTTTTCCGTTACCGATCCGCAATCGTTACTGAAAACCCTTTACGGATGAGGTTGGGATGACGTCTTGTATTTTGCTGAACCAAGATTATTCCTTTCTGAATGTCATCAACTGGAGACGGGCCATGTGCCTGGTGGCCAAGGGAAAGGTCCAGGTACTCGCCTATTCGGAAAAGACGGTGGTCACCGGCGAAGGTATGATCTTCAAGATCCCGGCGGTGATGAAGCTGATGAAGCTGATTCGCACCCTGTACCGGTCCAAGGTGCCCTTCAATAAACGGAATGTGCTGATCCGGGACGGCTTCAAATGCCTCTACTGCGGCAGCAAGGAGGGGAAACTGACCATCGACCATATCATCCCCCGGTCCCGGGGCGGTAAGGATACATTTGAGAACTGCGTAGCCAGCTGCCGTCGGTGCAACAACAAAAAAGGCTCCAAAACCCCCAGGGAAGCGGGGATGGCGCTCTCGTCCCAACCCTGTCAGCCGACCATATCGGAGTTTCTCATCCTGCGGGCCCGAAAGATGGGCATCATCGGCATCTTGAGGGATTTCGGCATTTACTGATCAGTTCATTCCCCAATACACCGATGCGGAAACGGCTTGGATGAGCGCCCGCATATCCTCCGGAGCCACGGCCCCGATATTGCCAATGCGGAAGGTATCCAGGGCCGTGACTTTTCCCGGATAGATGACAAAACCCTGTTCCTTCAGGGAATCGTAGAACTTCCTGAACGCATAATCGGGGTGTGTCGGATTCAGAAATGCGGTGATGATCGGGGACTGGTACCGGCCCGGCAGCAGGGGGCGAAACCGAAGCCGCCGCATCCCCTCCACCAGAATCCGGTGATTCTCCCGGTATCGCGCATACCGCTCGGCCACGCCCCCTTCTTCATCCAGTTCATCCAGGGCCTGTGCAAAGGCCCGCACGGTGTGGGTGGGCGAGGTGAACCGCCATTTGCCGTTCTTCTCCTCCATGGTTTTCCATTGGTCGTAGAGATCGAGGCTGAGGGACCGGGCCCGGCCCCGGCAGGATGCCAGTGCCTCCCGCCGGGCGATGATGAAGCCGAATCCGGGCACCCCCTGAATGCACTTGTTGGCGCTGCTGATCAGAAAATCGGCCTGAATCCGGACCATGTCCATGGGGATGCCCCCGAAACTGCTCATGGCGTCGAGGATATAGACCTTGTTGCAGGCCTTGACGATTTCGCCGATCCGGTCCACCGGGTTGAGCATGCCGGTGGTGGTTTCGCAATGGACCGCGGCGACATGGGTGATGGCCGGATCGGTCTGAAGGGTGTGAAACAGAAGGTCCAGATCCGGCTGTTCCAGTTCGCCGCTGTCGTTGACCGCCACCGGAATGCGATGGTACCGGGCGATTTTGACGATACGGTCGCCGTAGGCCCCGTTGGTCAGGACCAGCAGCTTGCCGTTTTCAGGAACCGCGCTCGAGATCACCGATTCGACGCAAAAGGTGCCGCTGCCCTGCATCAGCACCGCAGAATACCCGTCCTGATCGGTGGCCATCCGCACCAGCCGGCCGCGAATGTCCTGCACGATGTGATTGTAGTCGTCATCCCAGGTGCACCAGTCCCGAAGCATGGTCGCCTTCACGCTCTTGGTGGTGCTGAGCGGTCCGGGGGTCAGCAGCAGGTAGGGATTATCCGGCAATATGTCGATTTCCAATGGTGTCGTCCTCAGAGTTAATTCGAGTGGTGATTTCTTTGATGCTCACTTCCAAAATCCCGAGGGCCTGATCCAGGTCCGCCTGGGAAATGATCAGGGGCGGGGTCAGGGTGAGGAAATTGCCGCCGGAGACCTTGAAGCTGAGCCCGCGGGAAAGGCAAGCGTACATCACCGCCTCGGCGGCGGTCGCGGCCGGTTCCCGGGTGTTTCGATCCAATACCAGTTCGGCCCCGAAGAGCAGGCCCCGGCCCCGAACATCCCCGATCAGCGGGTAATTCGCTGCCATGCCCTTCAGCCGATGAAGGCCATACCGCCCCAGTGTTTCGGACCGCTGCACCAATCCCTCGGTTTCGATGGCTCGAATCCCGGCCAGGCCGGCGGCACAGGCCACCGGATTTTTTTCGTGGGTGTAATGGCCCAGAGCCTGGTCTCCGGCCCGGTTGAAATCCTCCCGGGCCACAACGGCCGCCAGGGGAAACACACCGCCCCCGAGCCCTTTGCCCAGGATCAGGATGTCCGGAACGACATTCTCGTGTTCGCAGGCGAACATTCGGCCGGTCCGGCCCAGGCAGACCGCGGTTTCATCAAAGATCAACAGCGCCCCGTGACGGTCGCAGGCGTTTCGGATTCTGGCCCAGTAGCCGGGCGGCGGGGGATTGATTCGGGTGCACCGGATCGGCTCGGCGATCACCGCGGCCACATCCCCTTCCCTGTCGAGCACATATTCGAGGTAGGCGGCGCATTTGAGCCCGCAGGTGTCGCATCGGCCCTCGGGGTCCCAGAGGCAGCGGTAAGGGTCGGCCGGGGGCACGTGCTCGGTGCCCGGAAGCAGCGGGCCGATCCCTTTTCGAAACAACGATTCCCCGCCCACCGAGATGGCGTCCAGGGAGGCCCCGTGAAAGGACTCCCACATGGAAATCATCTTGAACCGGCCGGTCACCACCCGGGCCAGCTTCAGAGCTATGGAGACGGCGGTGGTGCCGCCCGGCGCAAACAACACCCGGCTGAGGTCCCCCGGTGTGATCGCAGCCAACTTTTGGGCCAGCTCGATGGCGGGAAGATTGGTATACCGCCGGGGGCAGAAGGAGAGGGTGTCGAGCTGACGGCGCACCGCCGCCAGCACCCGGGGATGAGCGTATCCCACCTGATGAAGGCTGTTTCCGTGGAAATCGAGATAAGCCCGGCCCTGCAAATTGGTCAACCGGGACCCTTCGCATTCAGCCAGCACATCCAGGCAGGGGGTGGACAGGGACTGATGAAGGAAATACCGTTCATCCTCGGCGAGCCGGTTCCGGGTGTCCGCATCGACATGATTCCGGCGCCAAGCCCGGCGGCCGGGGCCGAGGTTGATATCCCCTTCCGAAAGATCCGAGGGCTTTCCGGTCATTGGCCGCTATTCCCCGGCAGCGGGTTTTCCCCTCGGGCCAGCCGCTCGTTGATCTTGTCGATCACGGCCGGGCACTCCCAGATGCCGGAGACCACATAGTGGGCCCCGGCCTTGCGAAACCGCTGTTCGATCTCGGTCAGGCGGGTCTTCAGTTCCGCCGGCGGCAGTTCATGAACCGCATCCTCCGTGAGGCCCAGTTCATTGCCGGTCTGGGTCAGCCCCACCGTCCACATGCCGGCGTTGCGCCCCTCTTCAATGTCCGACAGGGTGTCCCCGATCTTGACCATGGCCGACATGGGGTAGACACCGAGTTGAATCGCGTTGCGGTAGCACATCCAGGGATAGGGCCGCCCGGCCGGGACATCGGTGGAGCAGACCACAGAATCGGGTTCATAGCCTTTTTCACGGGCCTGGGGGACCAGCACTTCGACCATGGGGCCGGTGTATCCGGTAGTGGATCCGATGCGAATGCCCCAGCTTCGGAAATCGGCAATCGCATCCAGCAGCCCGGGAATCGGGTCCGCATACCGGGGGATGACCTGGGGCATGAGGATTTCGGTGTCCCGGTACAGCATCTCTACGTATTCTTCATCCGGCGAGCGATGGTGAACCGCCTTCCATTTCTCGATGATCGAGGGAAGCCCGCACATGCCGCGAATATGGTCCTTTTTCATCAAGCCCATAAACCTTCGGACCTCCTCAACGGTCACCGCCACGCCGTACTTTTTAAACACCTCCTGAAACACCGCCGCCGGTCCTCTGGAGCCGTAATCCACGGCGGTTCCGGACCAATCCAGCACCACCGCCTGTACCGGGCCGGTATAGGGTCTGTTCTGAATAAATGTCATGGATATCACCTTTCTTCTGAATTTTTTACCGGGTCATCCATTGCTCGGTTTTCGCTTTGACGGACCGCGTCAGAATGCCGTAGAGGATACGGACCCCGATATTGGTCAGGACGATCAGCACCGACATGGCGCAGGCCGGGGCGATATCCCCGGCGTCGTCCATGTTGGCGATGGCCACCGAGGCCAGGGGAATATCCGCCGAATACAGAAAAATCACCGCCGATACCGTGGCCATGGAATTGACGAAAAAATACATCCCGATCTCCAGAATGGCCGGCAGACAGACCGGGGCCGTCACCCGGATGAAGGTCCGGTAAAAGGGCACCGCCATCGACTCGGAGACCGTTTCAAACTCCCGGTCGAGCTGCTTGAGCGCCGTGGTGGCGGTGAGAAACCCGACCGTATAAAAGTGGACCACATTGGAAAGGACCAGAATCCCCATGGTGGCGTACATGAAATTGAAGGGGTTGGAAATCCGCAGCCCCAGTATTTCCCAGCCGGTCGCATTGAAAAAGAAGATATAGGCCAACCCGATCACCAGACCCGGCAGGGCCAGGGGCAGCACGGATAGAAAATAGGCGCCCTGGCGCAGGGCCCGCATGCCGCGGCTCTTTTCCACCAGATAGGCGGAGCCGAAGGTCAGAGCGGTACCCGCGACGGCGGAATAGAGGCTCATTCGAATGGAGTTGAAAAAGGCGGCGTAGCCGCCCCCGCCCATCCGCTCGAAATCGTAATGGGTCAGGCTGAGAGAAAGGTCATAGGGCCAGACCTTGACCAGAGAGGCGAAGACCGCGGTGGCGAAAAACCCGAGAATCAAAAACACCACCAGCGAACAGTAGGCCAGAAACAAACGGTCCCGAACCGGGGTGGGAGTCGGATGGAGCGGGGTCGATTTGGCGGCGATCAGGGCGACCTGCCGCCGCTGGGCGATCCGGTCCACCAGAAAGGCGATCACGGTGGGCGCCAGAAGGACCACGCTCACCACCGCCCCCATGACAAAATTCTGCTGACCGATGACCTGCTTGTAGATGTCGGTGGCCAGGATGTTGTAATCCCCGCCCACCACCTTGGGCGCCCCGAAATCGGTGAATGCCAGAATAAAGCAGATGAAGACGGCGCTGATGAGGCCGTATTTGATGCCGGGAAGGGTCACCCGAAAAAAGGTCCGGATTTTGGAGGCCCCTAAAGAATCGGATGCCTCATACAACCGGGCGTCGCTCAGCCGAAGGGCGATGGAGAGAATCAGCACCGCCTGGGGAAAGGTGAAGATCACCTCGGCGATGATGATCCCCACCGGACCGTAGAGGCCGATATCCCATCCCGGCAGGGTCCCGAAAAAGCCGCGGGTGATCAGCCCCTGCCGGCCGAAGAGGTAGACCAGGGCGATGCCGTTTAAAAGGGTCGGGGCGAACAACGGCATCATGGCCGCCCCCCGGAAAAAGGCCTTGGCCGGAATCGCCGTCCGGGTCAGCCCATAGGCATACAAAAATCCCAGGACCACCGAGACGGACATGGTCACCCCCGAGACAAAGAGGCTGTTGCCCAGGGACCCGGAGAGGGCCGGGGTGTTGAAATAATAAATGAAATTGGCAAGCCCCACGAAATTTCCGGCATCATCGGTGAGGCTCATGGAGAGGAGCTGAAACAGCGGCAGCACCACCGCCGCCGCCAGCCAGAGACAGACCAGAAGAATCAGGCCCCGGCGGATCCAGAGGTCGGTATCGAGAGTCGCCGGAATGGGGTTCCGGGGGTATTCGGCCCCGGGGGTGAACAGCACCTCGGACATATTTAAGCGGAGTAGACCCGAAGCCGGTCGATGGGAAACCGGATCGGAATCTCCATCGCCTCCCGCACCGAGAGCCGTCGAATTTTTTCGGTGGGCGCCTCCGACTCGATGCGGATGTCCCGGCCGTCGCCCAGAGGGAGCCGAAAGGCAATTCTGAAGACCGGGCCCCGGTATTCCATCCCTTCTACCCGGCCGTTCAGGGTATTGGGGTCGGCGCCGCCGTTGGGCCCGATCATCACATCCTCAGGCCGAATGGCGAGCACCGCCCGGGATCCTTCTGCCAAACCGGAAACGCCGTTGTCGCCATGCACCTGCAACCGGTGGTCCCCGACCCGGTACAGCCCCGCATCGGTGCGAACCGCGTTTTCGATAAAATTCATGGAGCCGATAAAAGAAGCCACAAACGGGGTGGCGGGCCGGTCATAGATCTCATGCGGGGTGCCGTCCTGAACCAGGAATCCGCGGTCCATCACCAGAATCCGGTCGGCCATGGTGAGGGCCTCTTCCTGGTCATGGGTGACCATGACCGTGGTCACCCCCAGCCGGCGCTGAAGCCGCCGGATTTCTCCGCGCAGCATGGTCCGAACCTTGGCGTCCAGGGCGGAGAGCGGCTCATCCAGCAGCAGCAGCTTCGGGGACGGGGCGATGGCCCGGGCCAGGGCCACCCGCTGCTGCTGACCGCCCGAGAGCTGTGCCGGGTAGTTCTTTCCGTATCCCTCCAGTCCGACCAGGTGGAGCAGTTCCGACACCCGTTTCTGAATATCGGCCCCCTTCATTTTGCCCTTCAGGCCGTAGGCGATGTTCTGGGCCACATTGAGGTTGGGAAACAGGGCGTAGGATTGAAACACGATGCCCACGCTTCGCCGGGACACGGGAAACCGCGACATGTCCCGCCCTTCCACGAAGATATGGCCCCTGTTCCGGGTTTCCAGGCCGGCGATCACCCGCAGAAGCGTGGTTTTACCGCACCCGCTGGGGCCGAGCACCGAGATGAACTCCCCGTACCCGGCCTCAAAGGAGACCTCCTGAAGAGCGGTGATTCCACCGAAGGATTTGGTGATATCCCGCACCTTCAGATAGGCATCCGTACTCTTTTTATCGTGAACCATTTGCTGGATTCCTCGGCGCCTATTTGGGTTCGCTTTTGGCGTCATAGCGGTTGGCCCATTCTTCCAGGATTCGGGCCCGGTTCTTGGAGGCCCATTGAAAATCATTGTCGATGAGCTGGGCTTCGGGGTCCTCGGGAAAGCCTTCGGGTACCGGCATGCCCACATCATAAGCGGTGATGGGGAAGACCTTGGCATATTCTTTCATGACCGGTTCGCTGATGGCCCAGTCGAGGAAAACCTTTGCCGATTTCTTGATGGTCGGCTTTTTCATCAGGGCGTTGGCCTCCACATCCCACCCGGAGCCCTCGGACGGAAACACGGTTGCCACCGGTTCGCCTTTCTGTTTCTGGATGAAGCCGCGGTAGCCGAAGGAGATGCCGATGGGGATTTCACCGGTCCCGGCCAGTTTGCAGGGCTTGGAACCGGAATGGGTGTACCGGGCGATGTTCTTGTCCAGGGCGTCGAGGTATTGCCAGCCCGCTTCCTCGCCCTTCATCTGAAGGATGGCGGAGACGGTCAGAAACCCGGTACCGGAAGAGGCCGGATTGGGCATGATCACCTGGCCCTGATAGACCGGTTGGGTCAGGTCGGCAAAGGAGGCGGGGGTGGGCAGGTTGAGGGCTTCGGATTCGATGGTGTTGACGCAGAAGCCGGTCATCCAGGCCTTGATCCCGACCCAGTGGGGCGGGTCCTGGGTGTCTTTGAACTTGGCCCGGACCCGGTCCAGCCCCTTGGGGGCGTAGCCTTCCAGCATTCCTTTCTGATCACAGACCAGAAGGCTGGTGGCCGCCGTCCCCCAGACCACGTCCGCCTGGGGATTGTCTTTTTCCGCCAGGAGCTTGGCGGTGACGATGCCGGTGGAATCCCGAACGATCTTGACGGTAATGTCGGGATGGGCCTTTTGGAACAGGGCCAGGTACCGGGGAATTTCATCGTCCTCCAATGCGGTGTAGACCAGAAGCTCCTCGGCCAATCCCGAACCGGCGGTGAGAAACAGCCAGCAGACGGCGATGGAGATATACAGGAGTTGAATCAGGGGGTGGTGTTGGGTTTTCATGGGCGGTCCTTTCTCCGAATGTGGGTGGTATTGGGTGAATCCATTCAAACAAAGGGAGTATACCGGGGTTCGATTAGAGGAATGTTAGAATCCGGTTAGAAAATGGTTAGGGAGAAAACCGAAGCATCGCCGCAGAAATACGAACGGCCCGGATCGAAAACCCGGGCCGCCATAAAGTGAGATATCGGAAGTGAAAAAAACCGTCAGATGGGCATCTGCTTAAAGATACAGCCGGACCAGGTTTGCTCGTTCTCTTTGTCGTGGCAGTAGGTGCAGGTCAGGATTTCCCAGTTGTCCTGACGCTTCTGGTTCAAATAATCCGAAAACCGCTCTTCAAATTGGGCGGTGGCTGCGTTGAAATTTTCGTACAGATACTGTTTGGCCATACGCGCACCTCCTTGATATCCTCCTTTTTTCCTATCCGGTGTTATGGTAAGGCATCCCCTCACCGGAATCAACCCGGTCCCCCTGACCATGAGGGCGCCGGAACCGAAAGGAGCCATTATGGAACCCCAAACCATCCGCCCGTTGGCGGTGTGCGTTTTCTTATATCAGAACCGAATACTGGTCTTTGAAGGCCGAGACCCGGTCTTGAACCAACCCTTCTACCGGCCCCTCGGCGGAAAGATCGAATTCGGCGAACACAGCGCCGAAACCCTGGTCCGGGAAATGGAAGAAGAGCTGGGCGAACGGATTCACGCCCTCACCTTTCTCGGATGCCTTGAAAACATCTTTACCTACAATGACGAACCGGGCCATGAAATCGTCATGGTCTATGACGCCCGATTCGGCAATCCGGCCCTCTACGAAGCCGAAGCCCTCACCGCTCACGAGGGCCATGCGGAGTTGAAGGTGGTATGGAAGGACCTCGATTTCTTCAAGCGCGGGGAGACCCCGCTCTATCCCGAGGGGCTGCTGGAGTTGTTGTGGCGCTGAGGAACGCCCCCGGAGCCCGGAACGGCGCCCGGGCTATTTGCTGTGCATCACCCAGACGCCGCACCAATCCGCCGGGGGGACGCGAATCAGGTCGTCACATTTTTGCACATAGGCCTTTGAAGCCGGATCGATGTCGGCGATTTTCAAAAACTGGTCCCGGGCCGCGGTAAACCGGCCGGCATAAAATGTCTCCCGAGCCGTGGCAAACGCCTTGAAAACCGCTTTGCACGCTTCATATTCCCGGGGAAACATCGGTTCAAAGACGGTCACCGCCTCGGTTTTTCCTTTTACCGCGATTCGGGTGATTTCCCGGTATAAAAAATCTTCACCGGCTGCCTCCCGGGTGGACCGGGAGATCATGGTGTAGGTCCCGAATGCTTTGTTGGTTCCCTCCAGGCGGGCGGCGAGATTGACCGCATCCCCGATGGCGGTATAATCGAATTTGGTCTGGGAACCGAAATTGCCCACAGAGGCGTCTCCGGTGTTGATCCCGATCCGCATGCGAACCTCCCGGTTCAGGCGGACGGAAAACCCAGGGCGCATCTGCGCCAGACGCTCCTGACACCGCAGGGCGGCCCGGACACATTTGAAGGCATGATCCGGGTCTTCCAGCGGGGCGTTCCAGAAGGCGATGATGGCATCCCCCTCGTATTTGTCCACGGTGCCGCCTTCTTCGATGATGATGTCGGTCATGGCGGTCAGGTATTCGTTCAGCAAGGCCGAGAGGTCTTCGGGCTCGAGCCCTTCGGAAATGGATGTGAAGCTTTCCAGGTCCGAAAAAAAGATGGAGAGGGTTCGCCGCTTGCCCCCCAGTTGAAGCCGGTCCGGATCTTCCAGAATCTGCTCGATCACCGCCGGGCTCAGATACTGCCGAAAGGCATTTTTGATAAAGCGTTTCTGACGGCCCTCCACCGCATATTTGGCGGCGAAATTGAAAAAAATAACCAGGACCAGGGCCGACTCGATCACCACCAGCGGCAGCCGGAATCCGACCGCATACGCCCCCACCGATGCCGATACAGGGATCAGAAGAAAACCCAGGCCGGCTCCCGCCAATGCGGCGGGTCCGGAGAGCATGGCCAGGGATGCGGCGCAAACCAGGCTGATCAGGAGGGTAGCCGAAAGGGTGATCCACCCGGGAACCCGGTGAATGAAATCCCCGGACAGAAGGTTGTCGAGGAAGGTGGCGTGAATCTCCACCCCGGAAAATACACCGCCCATCGGGGTGGGCCGAAGGTCGAACAGCCCGGGGGCTGAAAACCCCACCAGCACATATTTTCCGCGAAAGGCGTCGGGGTCGTCGATGGCGGGCGACTCTCCGGATCGGATTCGGAGTTCCGACTGAAGCACCGCGGCGGCGCTGTAAGCCCGGTGGGTTCCGGCCGGGCCGCGAAAACGCAGGAGGGCCTCCCCGTCCTCATCCAGTGGCACCTGTCGATCCCCTGCCTGAAGCAGGTGATCGGAGAGCGTCGATCCGGTCGCCGGCCGGTCGATCAGGTACAGCCCCATTCCGAGCGACGGAAGGATCTGACCGTCAAACACCGACACCGGCCGGACCCGCCGGTAGATGCCGTCCGAATCGGGCTGAAGGTGGACATTGCAAAGCAGGGCGGCCGATTCGGCGACTTCCGGAATGGGAAAGGCGGCCCGGGGAAACCGAAGCCGCTCGACCGCTTTGCCGCTGAGATCTGCATCCAGACGGATATCCGATTCGGGCCGGGAATATTCCTCCGGCCAGATGGTTGCCGAACCGGTTTGATGGCCCAGAAACAGGGTGCCTGCCACCTGCTCCGTTTCCGCAATAGCCCGGCCGAGGGCCGCGTCATCGCCGGCGCCGTAAGCGGAGGGTTCGGTAAACAGGATATCCAGGGCCACCGCTTTGGCGCCCATGCGGAGGCAGTGGTCCAGAATCACCCCGTAGATCTCCCGGGGCCAGGGCCAGGGCCATCCGTTCTCCTTGCTGCCCCAATCGAGGCTGTTCTGGTCCACCAGAATCAAGCGAATCCGGTCGGTTGCGTCGCCGTCTCGTGCGAGCAGCCGCACCCGCCAGTCCCAGGTCTTCAGCTCCCAGGTGTCCAGAACCCCGGTTCCCCACAGAAGGAAAGCGATGACGGCGCCGATCACCCCGATCCCGAATACCTGAACGGTGTGATCGAGCAAACCGAACTTCTTTTTCGGCACTACACCCGTCCCAGAGCGGCCTGGAAACGGCTTTGCCGGGAGGCCGGCGGGTTTACCGGACCGCCTGAATGGACGGCGGAACGAACCTCGGCGATTCTTTTTTTCGGATCAGGATGGGTTTTGGCGAAATCGAGCCGCCCCGGCTTCAACCGCTGGTCCATGACGGTGAGCATATCCACCAGGCCGGTGGGATTGTATCCGACCCGCCGCAGAATGGTCGCGGCAGCCTGATCCGCCTGGTACCTAATTCCCCGGCTGGGCTCATGATGCTACCATGAAAATAGGGGTTTGGGCTTTCGATTGGACCATCCAAAAGGAAACGCATTTCGAAGCTAAGTGCAATTTGATGGCGGAGAACTGACCCTGCTCAATTCGAAAATCAGCCTTAACCAATGGTCCCCGCCCTTGCATCGTCGGCCCGGCGCAGCCGGTCGCAAAGAAGCCACCCCACCATGGCCAGACACTCCATGTCGAGGTAATGTTTGGCCCGCCTCTCAAAAAGAACCGTCGCCTGTGCGGGAAACTCTTCATCTTCATCATTAAGAGCCAATAACAGCGGTATTCGAGGCAGCCCGATAAACACCCGGTGAAAATCATGGGAAAGATCCAAATTGGACGGGCCGGATTTCAGCTGGTCGGCCGCCGCTTTCAGTGCCGGGAGCCGGCCTGAAAAATGATCCGCAATCGCATTTTCGACGTTCTTGGTAAAAGCGCCGGCAAAGGGAGCCGCATCCTTGAAATCCTTGTAGGTGACCCAGTCGTCGCCTTCCGGAGGCGCATCCGGACTGAGAAGAAGATACTGACAGAGAGAGACGCTGACCGATTGAATCGGACGGTTTCCATTCGGGTCCGAAATGCCGGCTTCATCTATTCGATACGGCACTCCGAAAAAAGGAATGGTGATCCCGCTCTCATCCACCTGAATACCCAGCATCTCGGCTTTCGATTGCCAGTCGATCCGGGCCACTCGGTCGAGGTACTCCCGATAGATCTGATCAAACACCGCCGCCGGTTCGCTCATGGGCTACCGCTTCCATCCGCCGATCAGGTGAAGATGAAGGTGAAAAATCACCTGCCCCCCGCCCTTTTCCACATTAAACAGGAGTTTGTACCCCGATTCCGCCACCCCCTGGTCTTGGGCCATCTCTTTGGCCGTCAGAATCATTTCGGACAAAATCTCCCGGTCCCCATCCGCGAGATCGTTAATGGAGCGGATATGGCGCTTGGGAACGATCAGAAGGTGGACCGGGGCCGCCGGCTTGATGTCTTTGAAGACCACCAGACGGTCGTTCTCATATAAAAAATCGGTTGGCGTCTCCCCCGCTGAAATCTGACAAAACAGGCAGTCACTGGCCATATCGCATCATTCTCCTCGAATTTCCCGCCGGCGACGGGTGTAAATTACCGGTTTATTCGCTGATCGGATCGTCAAAATACCATTTCCCCTTTCGGGTCTTGCGTTTCAGGGATTTTTTGAGCTGATCCAGAAACAGTTTTCGGGGGATTTCCCGGGCGCCGAACCCCAAAAGATGCTGGGTCTTCACCTGGCAGTCCACCATATCGAACCCCCAGAAGTTCAACTGCTGCACCAGTCGCACAAAGGCCACTTTGGAGGCATTGCTGATACGCGTAAACATCGATTCTCCGAAAAATGCGCCGCCGAGTGAAACACCGTATAACCCTCCTGCCAGCCGTCCTTCCTGCCAGGTTTCCACCGAGTGGGCGTACCCCGCTTCATGGAGCCGGACATAGGCTTCGATCATGTCATCCACCAACCAGGTCCCCTCCCCCTGTTCGGACCTTACCGCAGCGCATTCGGTAATAACCCGGGCAAAGGCCCGGTCCATGGTCACGGTAAACACCTCTTTGTTGAGGATCCGTTTCAGGCTTCGGGAATACCGAAGCCAATCCGGGTAGAGCACCAGCCGGGGATCGGGAGACCACCAGATGATCGGGTCTTCCTCGGCGTACCAAGGAAAGATCCCCATCTGGTAGGCGAGAAGCAGGCGCTTGATGCTCAGGTCCCCCCCCACCGCCAGGATGCCTTCCTGTTCGGCGAGATGGGGCGGGGGAAAACCGATTTTTTCCGTCAATTGAAATACGGGCATTTACCGGTGCACCGGGGCTAGGCTTCCACCTTCTGCTTAATCCGTTCCCCTTCCAGATGAAAGGTCAGCCCTTTTTCCCCGGCATCTACAAACACATCGCCGCCTTTTTCCAGCCGCCCGAACAGGATCTCGTCGGAAAGCTTGTCTTTGATCTCGGTCTGGATCAACCGTTTCAGAGGCCGGGCCCCGAATTTGGGATCATACCCTTCTTCGGCCAGCCAAGACCGGGCTTCATCGGAAATGGTGAGGGTTACCTTCTTGCCCGAAAGCTGGATATTGAGCTCATCCAGAAACTTGTCGACGACCTTTTCCATAATCGACTGGCTCAGGGAGTTGAAGGAAATGATGCCGTCCAGCCGGTTTCTGAATTCCGGGCTGAAGAATTTCTCGATGGCCTTTTCTCCTTTGCTTCGAACATCCTTGCTCGGATCGCCGAACCCGATGGTCATGGCGCTCATCTCCCGAGCCCCGGCATTGGAGGTCATGATCACGATGACGTTTCGAAAATCGGCCTTTTTGCCGTTGTTGTCTGTCAGAGTGGCATAGTCGAGCACCTGCAGCAGGATATTGAAAAGATCCGGATGGGCTTTTTCGATCTCGTCCAAGAGAAGCACCGAATGGGGATGCTTTCGAACCCCGTCGGTGAGCAGTCCCCCCTGATCGAACCCGATATACCCGGGAGGGGCGCCGATCAGTCGGGCCACCGCATGTTTTTCCATGTACTCGCTCATGTCGAACCGCAGAAACTGAATCCCGAGGTTCGAAGCCACCTGACGGGCCACTTCGGTTTTGCCCACGCCGGTAGGACCGGTGAAAAGAAACGAGCCCACCGGGTGGTCCGGAGTGCCCAGGCCCGCCCGGGACCGTTTGATGGAGGTCACCATGGACCGGATGGCGTCGTCCTGCCCGAAGACCACGCCTTTGAGGCTGTCTTCCAGGGTTTCCAGCCGGGCCTTGTCGGAGGTGGAGACGCTGTGGGTCGGAATCTTGGCCATCTTGGCCACGATCTTTTCGATATCCGTCGGATGAATCTTGGTGCGGTTGGCCGCCCCGGTGAGCCGGATATAGGCCCCGGTCTCATCGATCACATCGATGGCCTTGTCGGGCAGAAACCGGTCGTTGATGTACTTGGAGGACAGCTCCGCCGCCGTCCGAAGGGCCGGATCGGTATAGGTGATGTCGTGGTGCTCCTCATAATACGACTTAAGCCCTTTAAGGATTTTGTAGGTCTCCTTCACCGACGGCTCGGGCACCTCGATCTTTTCGAACCGCCGGGACAGAGCCCGGTCTTTCTCGAAATGGTTCTGGTACTCCTCATAGGTGGTGGAACCGATACACCGCAGCTCACCGGAGGATAAAAACGGCTTCAGGATATTGGATGCATCCATGGAGCCGCTGCTGGTGGCTCCGGCCCCCACGATGGTGTGAATCTCATCGATGAACAGGATGGCGTTCTTCTTCCGCTTCAGGGCGGTAATGACTCCCTTGAGTCTTTTCTCAAAATCCCCGCGGAATTTGGTGCCGGCCAGCAGGGCTCCCAGATCGAGTGCGTAGATCTTGACGTCCCGAAGCAGGTCGGGCACCTCGCCGGCGTTGATTTTCAGGGCCAGTCCTTCGGCCAGGGCGGTTTTGCCCACCCCGGGTTCCCCCACGAAAACCGGGTTGTTTTTGCGCCGTCGGCAGAGCACCTGAACCGTCCGCTCGATCTCCAGGGTGCGGCCGATGAGCGGGTCCAGTTTACCTTCGGCGGCCCGCTGCACCAAATCGCTGGTGAAGAGCTTGAGCGGATCGACCTTTTTTTTTCCCTTGTCCTGCTCCTGCTCCACCTTTTCCGGCTGCTCCATCTCCTCGTAGGGCTCTTTGGAGACCTCGTGGGAAATATAGTTGAGTACATCCAGACGGGTCATCCCCTCCAGGCTCATAAAATAAGCGGCATGGGAGTCCTTTTCAAGAAAAATAGATGCGAGGATATCTCCCACATCCACCTCTTGCTTTTCGGCGGACCGGGCATGGTTCACCGCCCTCTGAATCACCCGCTGAAACCCGGTGGTCTGTTGAAACACGTACTCAGTCCCCTCGGGAACGCTTTCCACCTTTTCGCTGAAAAACCGGGTCAGGTGATTTTTCAGATTTTCAACACTGGCGCCGCAGTTTTCTATAATTTCGACTCCGAAATCGTCGTGCAGAATCGCAAACAATATATGCTCGATACATACATGATCATGGCGCTGTCTTCTGGCCTCTCTCACCGCAAACCCCAGGGTTGCGCTTAATTCCTTGCTGATCATGATTAATTCTCCTCCATAGTGCATTTGAGCGGAAAACCATTTTCCCGGGCCAATCTGTGAACGGTATCCACCTTGGTCTCGGCCACTTCATAGGTATAGATACCGCAAAGACCCACGCCCTTGCGGTGGACGTTCAACATCACCTGTGTGGCGTCCTCCGCTGATTTGTGAAACACATATACCAAAATTTCCACCACGAAGTCCATGGTGGTGTAGTCGTCATTGTGAAGCAACACCTTGAACAAGGATGGTTCACGAATGTCCTCCCGGGTTTTCGATTCGGTGATCTCTTCGGTATCCGGCGTATTGAAACTCATGGGTCACTTCCTTGAACACAGAATCTGAAATTCGGCACTCCGCCGAGTGTTACGCATACCCGAGTTTATCTCCCGCAGCATTTCTTGTATTTTTTCCCGCTGCCGCAGGGGCAGAGATCATTTCGTCCGACCTTCTTTTCAGACCGTCGCACCGGCTTCCGTTTGGGGGCCAGAGTATCCTCTCCGCCGGAAAAAACCAGGTCCTGCTCCCGGGGCTTTTGAAGCTGCCGCATCTCATCCGGCTTGGCCACCTGAATCTTAAACAGGATCTCCAGGGTCTCTTCCTTGACCCGGGCGATCATGTTGTTGAACATCTCGAACCCTTCTTTTTTATAAACGATCAGAGGGTTCTGCTGGGCATATCCCCGCAGCCCGATGCCCTCCTTGAGGTGGTCCATGCTGAGAAGATGATCCTTCCAGAGCGTGTCCACGGTCTGAAGCATGACAATCCGTTCCAACTCCCGAAACCGATCCTCCCCCACTTCGGCCTCTTTTTCCTCATAAGCCGCCGTGGCCCGGCTGCTGATCAGCTCGATGATGCCTTCCAGATCCAACCCTTCCAGCATGTCCGCATCGATATTCAATCGCAGGTTGAACTGTTTGAAGACCGCGTCGTCCAGGCCCTGAATGTCCCAGTCTTCGGGCGGAACCTTTTCGTCCACGAAAAAGAGGGCCAGCTCTTCGGCCTTATCCTGAATCATCTCCTCGATGGCCGGCTTCAGGTTTTCGCCCTTGAGGGCCTCCCGCCGCTGTTCGTAGATAACCTCCCGCTGTTGGTTCATGACGTCGTCGTATTCAAGAAGCTGCTTCCGAATATCGAAGTGGTGGGCCTCCACCCGGGACTGGGCATTTTCAATGGCCCGGCTGATCAGGTTGTGTTCGATCGGCTCCCCCTCTTCCATGCCCAGCTTGTCCATAATGCCGGTAATCCGGTCGCCGCCGAAAATACGCAGAAGGTCGTCTTCCAGAGAAAGGAAAAACCGGGAGGAACCGGGGTCTCCCTGACGGCCGGAACGGCCCCGCAGCTGGTTGTCGATGCGCCGACTCTCATGCCGGCTGGTGCCGAGAATATGAAGCCCGCCGAGATCGGTCACCCCTTCACCCAGAACAATATCGGTACCGCGGCCGGCCATATTGGTAGAGATGGTCACCGCCCCTTTCTGACCGGCCATGGAGACGATTTCGGCCTCTTTCTCATGGTGCTTGGCGTTGAGGACCTCGTGTTTGATGCCCCGCTTTTTGAGCTTTCGGCTGAGATCCTCGGAGACGTCAATGGAGACCGTCCCCACCAGCACCGGCTGGCCGACTTTGTTGAGATCCGAGATCTCCTGAATTACCGCCTCAAACTTCTCCCGGGCGGTCTTATAGATTGAATCGGGGTAGTCGATGCGGATCATGGGCTTGTGGGTGGGAATGACCATGACCTCGAGATCGTAGATTTTCTTAAACTCGGCCGCTTCCGTATCGGCGGTACCGGTCATCCCGGCCAGTTTATCGTACATTCTAAAATAATTCTGAAAGGTAATCGTCGCAAGGGTCTGGTTCTCATTTTCGATCTTGACGTTTTCCTTGGCCTCCAGGGCCTGGTGCAGCCCCTCGCTGTAGCGCCGGCCGGGCATCAGCCGCCCGGTGAATTCGTCCACGATAATCACCTCGCCCTCTTTGACGATGTAGTCGACATCCAGTTTAAAGAGGGTGTGGGCCTTGAGTGCCTGATTCACATGGTGCAGCAGTTCGATATTGCTCGGATCGAAAATATTGTCGACATTCAGCATCTTTTCGGCCTTGGCCACGCCGGATTCGGTGAGCACCGCGGATCGGACCTTTTCATCGATGGTGTAGTCCTCATCTTTGACCAGACGGGGAATGATGCCGTTGACCTGGTAGTACAGGTGGGTCGATTTTTCGGCCGGACCGGAAATGATCAGAGGGGTACGGGCCTCGTCGATGAGAATTGAGTCGACCTCGTCCACGATGGCATAGTGGAGATCCCGCTGAACCAGGGATTCTCGCTCGTACTTCATGTTGTCCCGCAGGTAGTCGAAGCCGAACTCGTTGTTGGTACCGTAAGTGATGTCGGCGTTGTAGGCGACCTTTCGCTCGGCATCGGTCAACCCGTGGACGATGGTCTCTACCGACAGCCCCAGAAACCGGTAGATCTGACCCATCCATTCGGCGTCCCGCCGGGCCAGATAATCGTTGACCGTGACGATGTGCACCCCTTTGTCGCTCATAGCGTTGAGATAGGCCGGCAGGGTGGAGACCAGGGTCTTTCCCTCACCGGTCTTCATCTCGGCGATGATGCCCTGGTGCAACACGATGCCGCCGATCAGCTGGACGTCGAAGTGGCGCATCTTAAGAACCCGGACCGACGCTTCCCGGACCGTGGCAAACGCCTCGGGAAGGATGTCTTCCGGGGTTTCACCGTTTTCGATCCGTTCCTTAAAAACCGCCGTCTGGTTCCGCAGGGCCTCGTCGCTCATGGCCTGCATTTGCGGTTCCAACCCGTTGATCTGGTCGACCAGGGGCTGTATTTTTTTCAGTTCTCTTTCGTTTTTGCTTCCAAAAACTTTGGTTAAAAAGTCGAATATCATAGAAACTATATTATTCCTTATCGGATAGGTTCACCGTCTCTATCGCGCATCCGGGTGCTGCTTCCTGTGAAATATGACCGCTTTTCCCGATATTTTTCAACCTATAATAAGATGGAATGGGTGGATTGTCCATGATGAAAGCGATTTTTATGCCAGCGGTGAAAATGCCGGGCCGGAGAATTCGGAGGGTGGAATCGTCGAAGAAAACCGAAGACTTCCAGAGAGCGCTTCAGTAACAAACAGGGGAGATGAACCGGTCATCTCCCCCAAAAAACGGCACGTTCCGACGTAAATTGTGCTAATTCAGGATATACCTCTGGGGATCCACCGGCACCCCGTTGAACCGCACCTCGTAGTGGACATGGGGTCCGGTAGACCGCCCGGTGTTGCCCATGAGGGCGATCTTTTCCCCCCGCTTGACCTTTTCTCCGGGCGCCTTTAAAAATTCCTTCAGATGCGCATACCGGGTGACCATGCCATGGCCGTGGTCGATGACCAGCATGTTTCCGTAATTCCCCTTTACATCGGTATAGGTGACCGTACCGTCGGCCGTCGCCAGCACCGGTGTGCCCTCGGCCGATGCGATATCGAGCCCCTTATGGAATTCGTTCAGGCCGGTGAAGGGTGACTTGCGTCTTCCGAACACCGATGTGTAGATCCCCCTGGCGGGCCGAATGGCCGGGGTGGAGGCCAGCAGGTTCTTTTTGTTTTCCAGCTCATTAATCAGAGTCTGAAAACCGTCCTCCTGAATAACGGCGGCCTCATGGATCTGATTGATCTGTCCGTGCATCTCCCGCATCAGGCTGTTGTGTTTTTCACTCAGCTCCAGCTTGGGATCGATATCCTCGGGCATGGACCCGCCGATCCCGAAAAGCCCTTCCCGGGTATCGAGGTGATCCAGGTTCGCGATGATGCGGATCTGCTTTTCAAAGCCGTTGAGTGCCGTCAGCCTGGATTTCAGGGTATTGATGTCTCCGGCGAACTTTTGAATCTGACGGCGCTGAACCTCCACCGTCTCCTTCTGGCTGGAGATGGTGCGCCGAAGATCGCTGTTGACCAGGCTCTTCTGCTTGAGAACTCGGTATTCCTGGAAACCGTACCCGACCACCCCGAATACCCCCCCGATCACCAGCACCATGAAGGCGATGAAGAATTTTGAAATGGTAAACTGCCGGACCGGTGACCCGTTGGTGCTGAGCATAAAGAATGTGATTTTATAGCTCATAAGTTACCCGTAACATAAATGGTTCACCTCGATTGCGACGACCAGACCGCCCTGCCGCATTCCGCGCCGCTCACCCCGAAGGGCGAAGCAGACGCGGAGCGGCGGGTTCATCAATTCGCCTGTTTATGCCATACCGAGTTTAAATTTGAGGGATTTGAGGGTGTTCTTCATCAGCATGGTGATGGTCATGGGGCCGACGCCGCCCGGCACCGGGGTGATCGACCCGGCGATCTCCTTGGCGGCGTCGAAATCGACATCCCCCCGAAGGATGGGAACCATCTTGTTGGGGTCTTTTTTGCTCGGCTTTTCACCCACCCGGTTGACCCCGACGTCGATAACGCAGGCGCCCGGTTTGATCCATTCGGGCTTGACCAAACCCGGCACGCCGGCGGCCACGATGAGGATATCGGCGCGTTTGCAGTGGGCGGCCAGGTCTTTGGTGCGGGTGTGAACCACGGTGACGGTGGAGTTGGCTCCGGGGCCTTTCTGGACCATCATGTTGGCGATGGGCTTGCCGACGATATTGGACCGGCCCACCACGACCACCTCGGCGCCGCTGGTCTCCACGCCGGCCCGCACGATCATCTCCTGAATGCCGGCCGGGGTACAGGGCGAAAACTTGACCTCATCACCGCCGATCATCAGCCGTCCCACATTGACCGGATGGAAGCCGTCGACGTCTTTGTCGGGGTCGATGGCGTTGAGCACCTTCTTTTCATCGATGTGTTTGGGCAGGGGCAACTGAACCAGAATCCCGTTAATGGAATCTTCGTTGTTGTATTTGTCGATCAGGGCCAGAAGATCGGCCTCGGACATGTCTGCGGACTGGTTGTCTTGAATCTCGTGAAAGCCCAAACGGTGGGCGGTCTGAATCTTGAGGGTGACATAGGATACCGACGCCGGGTTTTCCCCGACCAGGATGGTCACCAGCCCCGGCACCACCCCGTGCTTTTCTTTGATCTCTTTGACTTCCGCTGCGATTTCTTCTAGAATCTTCTCTCGAATTTCAGTCCCCTTGATTAATTTCGCCGACATGTTGATCTCCTTTCATCCAAATCATTTAGGTTTGAGATGCACTCCCTGCTCCGTCTTTTTTCTTAACCTCGTTCTTGTATGCAAATTAACGGAAAATGTCAAGGAACAGCCGCACACTTTTTTCGCCTTACAAGGGCGCCGGGACCGCGTCCAGACCGGTGGTTTCGTCCAGATCGAACATCAGGTTCATGTTCTGAACCGCCTGACCGGCCGCCCCTTTGACCAGGTTGTCGATGGCCGACAGCAGAATCACCCTCCGGTTGGCTTCATCCACGGTAAAGCCGATGTCGCAGTAATTGGTCCCCCGCACAAACCGGGTGTCGGGCATTCGGCTTAGGGGATGGATCCGGACAAAGGGCCGATTTGCGTAAAATTCGGTCAGACAGGCCCGGATTTTTTCCGGGGTGGCCGACCGGGACAGCCCGGCATAGAGGGTAGTCAGCATGCCCCGGCTCATGGGCGCCAGATGGGGTACAAAGGTGATCGAGACCGGTTTGCCGTGGACCCGGCTGAGAACCTCGTTCATTTCAGGATTGTGGCGGTGAACCCCGACCTTGTAGGCTTTGAAGGATTCGGCCACCTCGCTGTAAAGCGATCCCACACTGGGAGACCGGCCGGCGCCGCTGACGCCGGATTTGGCGTCGGCCACAATGGTCTTGGGATCGATCAGCCCCGCCTTGAGCAGCGGCACCAGCGGCAAGAGCACGCTGGTAGGATAGCAGCCGGGGTTGCCCACCACCGGCGCGGAACGGATGGCCTCGGTGTAGACCTCGCTCAGGCCGTAGACCGCCTGTTTAAGCAGGTCCCGGGCGGTGTGGGGCTGGTAGGCGGCCTCATACAGGGCCGGGTCTTGAAACCGAAAATCGGCGGAGAGATCCACCACCCGAAGCCCCCGCTCCACCAGACCGGGCACGATCTCCATGGGCAACTTGTGAGGCAGGGCCGTGAACACCACATCGGCCCGGTCGGCCACCGCATCGACGGAAAATTCCTCGCAGACCAGGTCCACCACCCCGGCAAAGGCCGGGTAGACCGCATCCAAGGACATTCCGGCATACTGGCGGGAGGTGATCACCGTGATGTCCACCTCCACATGTCCGTACAGAAGGCGAACCAGCTCCGCCCCCGCGTACCCGGTCGCTCCGATGACACCGACTCTGATCATACCCCGCGTCCTCTTTTTTCTGATATTGAAAAATTATACCGGCATTCAGATGCGCACGGCCCCCGCCCCATTGGCCCAGTCGGGGCCACCGCAAAAAGGGTAATTTTTCACACCCGCCTTCCTCTACCAGAAATACTCAGGGCCATCAAGGGATTTCAGCACAGTCGAAGCATCGATTTAAACGCGACCCGGTCAAACCCGATCCGGAAAAATCCGGATCGACATTTCCTGGAGTTTGAATTTCTGAACCTTGCCGCTGGCTGTGAGGGGAAAATCGTTCACAAAAGCGAGGTATTTGGGGATTTTATACCGGCTGATCTTCCCCCTGCAAAAGTCCCGAATGTCCTCGGCACGGCAGGTCATTCCGGAAAATAGAGCACCGCGTAGATCTCCGCCGCTTCCTCGCCGGCGCATCCCACATGGTGGGGGACGATGGAATTGTAGTAAATGGAATCGCCCGGTTCGAGATGGTGGGTGTCCCGCCCGCAGATCACCGCCACCTTGCCCGAGATGACCACGATGAATTCCTCGCCCTCGTGGGAGGAGAGTTTGGTGTCGGTTTCCGAATTCGAGGCCGATGGCGGCAGGATTTCCACGAAAAACGGCTCCATATGGCGGTCGGTCTTGCCCCGGCCCAGGGAATAGAACCGGGAGTCCACCGGCCGCTCCTTCGACCGAAGCATGCTCAACTCCCCTTTTCGCTCGGCCTTGCGGATAATCAGCGGGTCCCGACTGACCTGGTCGTCCAAAAAAGTGCCCAGCCGAACGCCCAATGCCCGGGCGATCTTGAGCAGGGGTCCCAGCGAGGGATCGACCTCCTCCTCGGTCACCGACCGCAGGGTCGATCGTTCCAGTTGGGCCCGCCGGGCCAGTTCATCCCGGGGTCATCCCCTTCTCTTTCCTCAATTTGGTGACCCGTCGACCCACCTTGCCTGCGTCCATATTGGTTTCCTCCTTATATAGAATGAAGTGCGGTCGCAAAGCCGCCCTCCATATCAAAAAACCCCCTTGGCAAAAGGGGGATTGAAAAAAACGGGGACAGAAAACCGGTCAGCTGATGTCGGTCTTCATCGCTTGCTGGGCGAAATCGAGGGTGGCAAAGTAATCGGCCGGAGTTTCGGCCCGGCGGATGCGCTCCACCGTTCCGTCGGCCCGCAACAGGAGTTCCTGGGGACGCAGCTTGCCGTTGTAGGTAAAGCCCATGGAATGGCCGTGGGCCCCGGTATCCTGAATCACCACCAGATCGCCTTCGTCGATGGGGGGCAGTTCTCGCTGCACAGCGAACTTGTCGTTGTTTTCGCAGAGGGAGCCGACCACGTCCACCACTTCGGTGTCGGCGGGGTTTTCCTTTCCGGGGATCTCGATGTGGTGATAGGCTCCGTACATCCCGGGGCGCATCAGGGCCGACATGCAGGCATCCACCCCGATGTATTTGCGGTAAATGTCTTTGTGGTTGATGGCCCGGGTCACCAGCACCCCGTGGGGGCCGGTGATGAAACGACCGCTTTCCATATAAAGTCGGGGGGCGTAGCCGGTCCGTTTCCGGAATTTTTGGATGTGTTCAGTGATCTCCCGGCCCAAGGCGTCGATGTTCATGGAGTCCTGGTCGGGCCGGTAGGGAATCCCGAAACCGCCGCCGATATTGATGAATTCGAAGGTGATGTCGAGTGTCTTACCGATCTCCTCGGCCAGTTCCAGTAGCATGTCGGCGGTCTGGACCATGTAGGTGTAGTTGAGCTCGTTGGAGGCGAGCATGGTATGCAGGCCGAACCGGGTGGCGCCTTTCTCTTTGGCCTGGCGGTAGGCGTCGAGGATCTGGTCGTGGGCCACGCCGTATTTGGCCTCTTCGGGCACCCCGATGATGGCGTTGCCGGTGCGCCGGGGGCCCGGGTTGTAGCGGAAGCAGATCAACTCCGGAAAATGGGGGACCTTGGGGATGAGGGAGATGTCGTCGAGGTTGAGGATGCATCCGCCGTCATCCTCGGCGGCCTCGAATTCGGTCCGGCTGGTGTTGTTGGAGGTGAACATGATGTCCTCGCCCCGGGCACCGATCCGGCGGCTCAGCATCAATTCGGGAATGGAGCTGCAGTCGAATCCGAACCCCATGTCCTGCATGATCTCGAGAACCTTCGGATTGGGCAGGGCCTTGACCGCATAATACTCGCGGAATCCATCGAGTGCGGCAAAGGTCTGTTTGAGAGCGGCGCCGGTATCGCGAATGCCGGTTTCGTCGTAGATGTGGAACGGGGTGCCGAAATGATCGGCGATCCGGTCCAGGGCCGGAAACAGCCGGTCTTTGAAGGCGTTGGACATGGGCATGATTACTTTTTCTCCTGTCGGGTTTGGGGAATGGGGATTCGGGCGGTCTCCTTCAGGGTTTCGAGCACCGTGAGGGTGCGGGTGGCGCGGACACCGGGGAGGGCGGCGATCTTCTCTTTGAGCAGACGGCCGAGCTCCTGCGGGTTCGATGCCCGAAGCTTGACCAGGTAGCAGTCTTCACCGGCGGTGAAGTGGACCTCCTGCACCTCGGGGATCCCGGCCAGGCGTTCGCCCACCCCGGCCCCCGAAGGATCGTCCACCCGCACGAACACAAAGGCGATCAGACTCCGCCCGAACCGCTCCGGATTCAACCGCACCTCGTACCCGTCGATCACCCCCATCTTTTCCAGCTTGCGGATGCGCTCCAGAACCGCCGACGGCGCCATCCCCACCTGGCGGGCGACCTCCACGTTGGGGATGCGGGCTTTCTCCTGAAGGATGTTTAGTATTTTTAAGCTTATTTCGTCTAATATTTCCATATTTAATCCTTTTAAAGTCAGATATTCTATTCAAAAGCAATTGTCAAGAATTAAATTCTGAATTAACAAAGCAAAAAAAATAACAGCCCCCGTCCTCAAAAGATATTGACAAAGAAGGTGCTTTCAGAATAGATAAACATTTATAAGAAATAGAAGGATTAACCAGTAAACCCATGAACCTGTCCACCGAACAAAAAGCCCTCGATCAAATCCACGTAAAAAAATGACCCCGGCCAGAGTTCAGGAACTGATTCAACAAGGCGAAGGCATTACCGTGGAATTCAAGGAATGCCGAAACAATCTCAATAAAAGTGTGTTTCGAAGCATCTGCGCCTTCCTGAACCGCAACGGCGGCGACATCTTCCTCGGGGTCAATGACCAAGGCGACATCACCGGCATCGACCCCGATGCCGCAAGCCAAATCCGAAAAGAGCTGGTCACCAACCTGAACAACCCGCAAAAGCTGAACCCGCCGTGCTATCTCATGCCCGAGGACATCCACATGGAAGGGGAGCAGCTCATCCGGCTGTTTGTCCCGGAAAGCTCACAGGTGCACCGCTGCAGTGGAAAAATCTACGACCGCAATGAAGACGGCGATTTCGACATCACCGCCAATACCAATCTGGTCACCTCTCTTTACATCCGAAAACAGACCACCTATTCGGAAAACCGGATTTACCCCTATATCACCCTTAAGGAACTGCGCCCGGATCTGATCGCTAAGGCCAGACAGTTCGCCGTCAACCAGCGGCAAGGCCATCCTTGGGCCGGCATGTCGGACATGGAAATGCTCCAGAGCGCCCAGCTTTTTCAGCGGGATTTCCAGAGCGGAAAGAAAGGCTTCACCCTGGCCGCCGTCCTGCTGCTGGCCGAGGACCAGGTCATTTTATCGGTCCTGCCCCACCACCGCACCGACGCCCTGCTTCGGCGGGAGAATCTGGACCGGTATGACGATCGGGACGACATCCGGACGAATCTCCTGGACAGCTACGACCGACTGATGGCCTTCACAGCCAAACATCTGCCCGACCCCTTCTTCCTGGAAAAAGACCAGCGGATCAGTCTGCGGGACCACATCTTCAGGGAAGTGGCCGCCAACATGCTGATCCACCGGGAATTCCTGAATCCCTATCCGGCCAAGTTCATCATCGAAACCCATCGGGTCTTTGCCGAAAACAGCAACAAGCCCCACGGGTACGGCCTGATCGATCCCGCCAATTTTTCCTCATTCCCCAAAAACCCGGTGATCGCGCGCTTTTTCAAGGAAATCGGGCGGGCGGACGAGCTCGGCTCCGGCGTCAGAAAGCTGTTTAAATACTGCCGGTTCTATTCCGGAGGTCAAAACCCTGAAATGATAGAAGAAGATCTTTTTAAATGCGTAATACCGCTTTCCGCCAAAGCGAGCTTCCTCGGGACCGAGCAAGTCACCCCGCAAGTCACCCCGCAAGTTACCCCGCAAGTTACCCCGCAAGAAGAAAAAGTTCTGAAAATTCTCAACTTTTGCCAAACCCCCAGGAGCAGGGAAGAAATCCAAACTTATATAGAGATCAAGGACAGAGAACACTTCAGGAAAAAATATCTTCGCCCTCTAATAAAAAAAAACCTTCTATCTCTTACGATACCCGACAAACCCCAAAGCTCAAAACAGAAATACGTCACCACTGAAAAGAAAATACTAAAATGAACGATACCACCAACACCAAAGTCTCGAGCTTCTGCCACACCCTGCGGGATGACGGCGTCGGCCTCGGCGAGTACCTGGAACCGCTCACTTACCTGCTTTTCCTTAAAATGGCCGATGAAAACGCCGAATTCTACCCGGAAGTCGGCGTGGCGCCCTTATAAGCAGATATTGGAGGTGATGAACGGACGTTGAAGTATACCCCGATTCAGGAGATTGCAACCCCATAATTCCCCAGGTCGAGGAGAATGAAATGGCAGAAAGATTCAAGATCCAAATCACCGGAATAAAAACGGATGCCGATTCGAACAAGGTGATTGGCAAGTTATCCGCACTCTTCAAATCCTCACCCGACCGAATCCGCACCATTCTGAAAAACCAGCCTGCGGTAATCAAAACCGATCTACCTCGCGCCCAAGCGGAGAAATACCGAACCGCCCTGGAAAAAGCCGGCGTACATGTCGAAGTAGTGCCGATCGAAACCGCGCAAAGTGCTCCCGGGAAAATCCTGAAAACGTGCCCTAACTGCGGTTATGAGGCCACCAATCCCGCGGATACCCTGATCACCGCCCATGACGGCCGGGGAGAATGCCCGCGCTGCGGCATTGTTCCGAAAAAATTCCGACCGACCGGGCCGGAACAAGACAGCGGTCATGGCACGCCCCCACAGGATGATAATGGTGTCATCATTACCGATTCCCGCCCAAAAAGTTTTCCTCTTCCGACGACGCCGACCGGATGGGGAGTGGTGGTCCTCGCCGTGGTGGCGATTGTTCTGGTCAGCCGCACCTATTTCGGAGGCGGTTCAGGCGATACCCCGGCCGATTCTGCCCTGAAATTATCCGAGTTTCCCGGGGAACCGGTGCCGGGAGCAGTCGGGGGTCAAGAAGAACAAAATGAGTGCCTGATTATTCCGCCGGATGAAAGCCGAACATATACCCTTACCGGCCCAATCGGTCTGCTCGTCGAGCCCGGCACTTACAGCAGATGGGATGGTCACTACGAGGTTGCGGAAAACACCTGGCAAGAAGGCGGGGTCTTTTCCCGGGTACTGAGCAGCAGAGCATATACCGAAACCCATGATATCTGGACTGGTGAAATGGAGTGGCCTGATTTACAAACCGGCACGATTCAGTCCGTTTGGCAACCGATCAGCTCCCGTGGATATCTGGTCCAGGGTTTCGATTTAAGATTTCAGACAGATGAACGAAACGTCTTCTTTCTGGTGGACTATCCGGAAGCACTCCGTTTGCAGGGAAATCTGAGCCTCTCCGAAGCCAGAAAAGAATGGCAGGGGGCACCTGACAAAAAGGAGGTTCGGATCGAACGAAGACCCTTTGTTTTTACCTACGTCGTGATCACTTTTTCCGTGACGGCACCAAGCGAGGAGGCGATTGGGGCATTGGATCATCCCAGCGGGCTGAATTCCGGCAAAGTGTCATTCGGTCATGCAGATTTATCGGTCAACTCAGACCGGAACATATCCAAAACCAAGCAAAGCATCTTTGTAAGAATATCTTCGGTCCGGAAATTCGTGAACAGACGGCATGATGGATACCAGGGAATTGCCGTCCGAAGCCCGCCGGCCGGATTTTCCCTGACCTGCGAATAAACCCCGGAAAACCGTCTGATGCGTGTTCTTTCTATCAGCATCCTGCTTTCAACTCTTTTTCTTTTCGGCTGCGGCCGAGATGTGGAACTGAGCAGCCAAGACTGGAGCTATAAAAACGGCGAATGCACCGTGAGGATGATTCTGAAGAACAACACCGATTTGCGTACCACCCGCGGGGTCCGTATTATCGCACATCGACAGCGGGATATCGGACGTGGCGCGATTGTGAACAGCATCATCGGAGAGAAAATCATCACCGTCGACCTGCATCCCCTTGAAATACGCAGAATCACCGAGCAGGTGGTCTTGCCGTTCCCCGCCAAACCGTCCATGGTCACCGTAACCCAGTTCCGTCTCGACTGATTTTCATGAAACTGGGATTAAGCCGGCCCAGCGCTCAAAGGCCACTTGCAAGGAAAAACTGTGCAATTTTTTCATAGATGCTTATACTATTGAAGGACTCGTCCCCCTCTCCAAGCAACTCCCACCCCTGACACAGGAGGATTCCCCATGGCAATACAGATATCCGCATCCGTAGGACTCAAAGGCGTCAATCGCCCTGACGACGTGGAGAAAATCCAGAAACTCCTCAACAAAATCCCCAAAAAGGACGGCGGACCCGATCCCAAGCTGAAGGTGGACGGAAAAGCCGGCCCCAAAACCAACGGCGCCATTCAGGCATTTCAGCTGAAGCATTTCGGCTGGTCCGGCGCCGACGGCCGGGTGGACCCCGGAAAACAGACGCTGGCCAAACTCAACGAATTCGACAAACCGACCCCCGCCGTCACCGGCACCCGGTTTCGAATCCGGAGAAGCTGGGATATGCCGATTATCCCCAACCGCACTGAACTCTGGATCTGGTTTTTTAAGGTGCAGGACCAGAACACCGGCGATTCCGCCGTCTATTTTTTCGGAAAACACAAGCCGGCAATCAATCCGCTGGGTTTTAACGGCGCCTGGCATCCCTTCGCGACCTCCAAACCCTTTTCAGTGGATGGGCTCGAATGCCCCGCCAGTTATACCACCTTCACCCACCCCGGCGTACCGGCGACCAACCTGATGCGGCTGGATCTGGTACCGACGTCCGTGACCATTCAGGGATTCACCTCCCAGTTGTACTTCGCGGATGAAGGTCCCGAAAAGAAGACCTATGATCTGTTTGGGAATTTCATCCGGATGAAATAATCGGCGTTATCCCTTTCAGGTAATCCAGGAGATAATCCGAATCAGGTGGGCGGGAGCAATCGCGCCGGCCTGCAGCCAATCCGGCTCGGTCAGGAGCGGCCCGAGTCCGGCGGTTCCCCCGACGAAGAGACCGTCCACACCGCCGCCCGGACAATGACGGATCAGGGCTCGCAGGGCCGGCTTGTCGACGTTATCTCCGGATGTCAACGGCGTCAGCAGCGGAACGATGATGCCGGCAAATGGAAATCTCATCCGGCGGCCCTCCCTCTTATCCGGTTGTATTCCTCGATCATGGTGCTCAATTCCGCTTCCGACAAAACAGCCCCTTCGGCGTTTTTTTCGAAGAACCGCTTGGGGAGCCTGTCATGAGCGGCGTCGAGTCCTTCCCGGGCGTTGAATTCCCGGGTCAGATTGGTGATCCTATTGGCGATCTCCTGAAGCTCAGCTTTTTTCAATCGCCGGCCGGTGGTCGCTTCCATCAGCATCTGCAACTCATCCCACAGAATAAAGTCCCGAAAGAATCGGCAGAGGATCAGGCAATCGAACAGCGTGGCCCGGTCTTCGTAGTCCACCAGGAGGTCGGCCTTTCCGGCGATCTGGTCCTTGTCCATCTGACCCGAAAGTTCGGCCTTGTAAAAGGTGCCCCTCAGATGACAGGCCCCCCGGGCCGCAGTGGCATAGGAGAGCCCCATCCCCTTGAGCACCCGGGGTTCGAAACCGGCAGGCTCCAGCCCTTTTACGTGAACGGCGATATCTTCCAAGCCCAATTTTTGCGCGGCCGAACGGATGCCGTTCGCGAACACCTCGCCGACACCCTCCCGATCAGAAATCTTTTCGAATAATTCCGCCATGCGGTCGGGCTGATTGTAATCGATTTCGAAATCGGTTTTTCCCGCTTTAAACGCTTCCACGGCAAAGGCGGTGATATTCCCGGCGCTCATGGTATCGATGCCGAGCCGGTCGCATAACTCATTGAGCCAGGCCACCTCTTCCAGGCTGTCCACCGCATTGAGGCCGCCCAGGGCATAGATCGTTTCATATTCCGGGCCGTCGATCTCCAGGCCCGCGTGGCGGCCCTTTCGGACCTTGCTGTGCTTGGTGCATTTCAGAAAACAAGGGGGGCACCCCACTGAAGAGAGGTCGAAGTGCGCCTGCATATACTCCGCCGAAAGATTTTCCCATTTCTCAAAATAGCCCCCCTGCCAGTACCGCGTCGGAAAACATTTCTGAGCGTTGGTCACCTTGACCTGCATGGGGGTGCCGAGTTTTCGGTAGAGTTCGGTGGCCGAAGACGACTTGCCGGTTTCCGAAATCCGCTTGACCGCTTCCTTGAGGAGCCCCTCATCCGCAATATCGCAGGATTGGAACCCGGCAAAGGAGACCCCCTTCAGGTTTTTGGACCCGAGCACCGCCCCCAATCCGCCCCGGCCCAGGCTGCGCCAGCGGTCCGACTTGATGCAGGCGAACCGAACCCGGTTTTCACCCGCAGGCCCGATGACCATGGCGCCGGCCCCGGCAGGAGAATTCTCCAGGATGTAGTCCTCGGCCGCATAGGTGTCCGCCCCCTGAACGGCGGATGCATCCTTGAACCGAACCCCGGACTCGTCGATGACCAGATAGAGGAGCCGGTCGGCCCGGCCGTTCAGAATCACCGCATCCACCCCGCAGCCCTTGATTTTCGGAGCCAACGTGCCGCCGCAGTAGGATTCCCCGAACCCGCCGGTGGCCGGGCTTTTGGTGCAGACCCCGAATCGGTTCTGTCCCCAGACACGGGTGCCGGTCACCGGGCCCGTGGCGATGATGAAAATGTTTTCGGGCGAGAGCGGGTCCACCCCCGGCGGGTTCTCCCGCATCAGAAGATGAATGCCCAGCCCTTTTCCGCCGATGGATGCGCTCAGCAACGCGTCCGGAATGTCTTCATAGCAGAAAGTTTCCGTGGAAAGATCGATTCTCAGAAGTTTATTGAAACAGCCTTTCATATCCAATTCCTCGATTCCTGTTCAGCGGCACGGATGAAACCGGCCGCCAGCGTGCACAGCCTGAGGACCGAAGGTGGACCCGGTCTCCCATCGGTCTCGGACTTTTCCTTGAAAATCCAGCCGCTCTATCCGTCAGTCGCTTTTTCCGTCAGTCGCTTTATCCGCCAGTTGCTTTATCCGATAGATCCGTGAAAAGCCGCGGTATAAATCGCCACAGCGTCTTCCGTTCGGACCTCGCGCGGGTTGTTTCCGAGCAGCCGCTGGACCGCCATGGCCGATTCCGCCATGGACGGAATGGCCGATTCGGGGATCTTCAAATCTTGAAGACTCCCGGGAATCCCGCAGAATTCCGAGAGATTGTAGATTTTACCGATGCAACGCTTGGCAAGGGATTCATTCAATTCCCCGCCGTTTTTCAATCCCATCGCCCGTCCGACCTCCGCATACCGGGCGGTGCAGGCGGGCAGATTGAAATGCATCACAAAGGGGAGCAGAACCGAATTGGACACCCCGTGGGGAATCTTAAAGGTGCCGCCCAGGGGATAGGCCAGCGCATGAACCGCCGCCGTGTTGACCGGACCCAGACACATCCCGCCATAGAGGCTGCCCAGAGCCATGGCGGTTCTTGCCTCGGCGTCGGTACCGTCGGTGACCGCCCTTTCGAGATGGGCCGCCATCAGCCGAAGCCCCTCCAGGGCGATCAGATCCACCACCGGATGGGCGTATCGGTTGGTATAGGCCTCGATGCAGTGGGTCATGGCATCCATGCCGGTGGCGGCGGTCAAGGCGGGAGGCATTCCCATGGTAAGTTCCGGATCGACGATCGCCACATCCGGAACCAGATGCGGGCTCACCACCCCTTTTTTCAGCTGGGCCGCGGTGTCGGTCAACACGGCGATGGGGGTGACCTCGCTTCCGGTTCCCGAGGTGGTCGGCGCGGTGATCAGTTTCACCGGTCGCTGTTTGACATTGCCGATGCCGATGATCTCCGCAGTGGTCTGCTCCCCGGTGAAGAGGACCGACACCAGCTTGGCCAGGTCCATGGTGGATCCCCCGCCGATACCCACCACCGTGTCGGGGTCGAACGCCTTCACGGGCGCCAACAGATTTTCCAGGCTTTCAATGGGCGGCTCCGGCACCACCTCGGTGGAGACCTGAATCGCGGCCCCTTCGGATTCGATTTTCAGAAGAACCGGTTCCACGGTATCCCGAATGGGTCCGTCCACCAGAAAAAAAATCCGTCGACTCGATTTCAAATGGTCCTTCAGGGTGGCGATTTTGCCGATGCCGAACTCAATGGTATTCGGCGTGTTCAGGGTTAAGGGCTGTATCATCCATCACTCCTCGGTTTCAAATTTCAGTACGCAGATATCCTGTTCTCCGGTCGAAGGACGACCGGAGAATTTTGTTTTATTCGGTATTTACGGGCGCCGCCTCAGCGGTAGATCAGGTTCGGCAAAAAGAGCGAAAAGCCCTCCACATAGGTGACCAGAAGCAATACAATCACCAGGGGAATGAAAAACGGCGCCGTACCGGCCAGGCAGCGTTCGAATTTGATGCCCGACACCCGGCTCAGCACATAGAGCACCGTCCCCACCGGGGGGGTCAACAGCCCGATCATGAGGTTCAATACCATGATCACTCCGAGATGGATGACATCCAGCCCGATCAGATTGGCCAGGGGCATCAGCACCGGCACCATGATGGTGATGGCGGCGATCGGCTCCAGAAAGCACCCGACCATCAGCAAAAGGATGTTGATGGTCAGCAGGATCATGTATTTAGAGGTAAAATGATCCGTGATGAAATCGGCGAAAATCAGGGCGATCTGATTGCTGGTCAGAATCCAGGCGAACACCGCGGCCGCACCGATGATCATCATAATCGTGGCGCTGGTGTCGATGGTCTCCATGCTGATGCTCACCAGACGCTTGAAGGTGAGGGTTCGATAGAAAATCCCCAGAAACAAAGCGTATACCACCGCGCCGATCGCGGCTTCGGTCGGAGTGAAAACGCCGGTGAGGATGCCGCCCACGATAATGGCCGGGGTCACCAGGCTGAGAAAGGAGCGCTTGAAGCTGACCGCCAGAAAATTCAGCGAAAATGAATCCGACCTGGGGTAGTTGTGCTTGTGGGCGATATAGGCCACCATTGCCATGAGGGCGACGCCCATGAGCATGCCCGGGATGAATCCGGCCGCAAAGAGCTGGCCCACCGAACAGGAGGCCATCACTCCGAAGGCGACCATGGGCAGACTGGGTGGAATGATGGGTCCGATGGTGGACGACCCGGCCGTGATGCCGACGGAGAATTCCGGATCATAGCCGGCGTCGCGCATGGCCTTGATCTCGATGGTCCCGAGCCCCCCGGCATCGGCCACGGCGGCCCCGCTCATTCCGGCGAAGATGATCGAGGCCCCGACATTGACGTGGCCCAATCCGCCGGGAAGCCATCCCACCAGGGCCTTGGCGAAATCGAACAGCCGGTTGGTGATCCCCACCGAGTTCATCAGGGTGCCGGCCAGAATGAAGAAGGGAATCGCCAGCAGCGGAAAACTGTCCATGCCGTTGATGAGCCGGTGAGCGATCACAATATCCGGCGCCAGATCGGAGACATGGATGTAGACGTAGGCCGCGCCGGCCAGACAGAAAGCCACCGGCAGCCCCATGATAATGATCATGAATGCCAGAGCGAACATGAACTGCATCTCTCTGCCGGTCAACATGAGCCACATCGTCAGAATGCCGAGGGCGAGAATGAGCAAAGGCGCGAGCCAATCGCTGTAGGAGGCTTTGTAATCGGGGTTGGTGGCCGGCGGCGCGGTCAGATTCAGGCTGCTGCCTCCCTGAAACCAGTTGGTGACGGCGACCCGTATCGATCGAATCAGGTTGACGGCCAGCATGCCGTTAAAAATGAAATAGAGGGTCTTCTTGGGAAAATCGACGGAAACCAGGGCGCCGAAGGTTCGTGACGCCAGGCGATGACAGGCGATGATCAGGACAATGAAGAATGCGATCCGAAGGATGTCCACCACCGTGGAAAGAATCCGGCCGCCCCGGGGGCTCAGATACCGATAAAAGAACTCAACGGAGATATGGGAGTTTTTACGAATGGAGAGCGCCGATCCCAGCAAAGAAACCCCGATCAGAAGCACCCTGGCGATCTCCTCGGTCCATCCCAGAGAATTGTTGAGGACATACCGGGTAAAGAACTGAAGAAACACCACAAAGGCCAGGCCCCAGAACAGGATCAGCGTCAGATAGTCTTCAAATGCCTCGGGGCGCCGAAGCACCTCCGCTTCCATATCCACAAAGGGATTCGCGGCTTTCGGGGGGCCTTGCTCGTTCATGCGTTTTCCGGGTCCGAAACGGGCCCATCCGGGCAATGCCCGGATGGGAAAGGTTCGTATGGATTTCATTTGATGTTCTGAATCCGGTCCCACATTTTTTCATCCCAGGGCAGTTCGCCCTGATTCTTTTCATAGAATTTAGCCACTTCCGCACGCATGGCGTCCTGGTCCACATCTTCGATCACGGTGTTGCCCTGCTCCCGGAACCATGCCACCAGCTCAGCCTCGGCCTCTTCGATGGCGTTGCTGATTTTGGCGCTCATCTCCAGCATGATGTCGGTGAAGATCTTTTTCTCGTCGGCCGACAGCCCGTTCCACAGATGTCCGCCGGCGATGGTCACCAGGTTGTCGAGCATGTGCTGGGTCAGGCAGATGTACTCCTGAACTTCGTAGAACTTTTTGAACTTGATGATGGTCAGCGGGTTTTCCTGGGCATCCACCACCCCCTGCTGCAGGGCCAGATAGACTTCGGCAAAGGCGATGGGGGTGGGGTTGGCGTTCACGGCCCGGGGGAAAATGCCGTAGGCCGGGGCGTTGGGAATACGGATTTTCAGGTTTTTCATGTCCTGGGGTTTTCGCACCGGAAGGTCGGTGGTGGTCACGTTTCGGGCACCGTAATAGCTGGTGCAGAAGACATGGCTGCCGGTGATCTTCTCGTACTGGTCGGCCAGCTCCCGAAAAAGATCGCTTTTGGCGAATTGATAAAAATGGTCCAGGTCCCGGAAGACATACGGATAGGTGGATGCGGCCAGGGGGGCGTAGGTCCGCCCGGTAAAAGCGGCCGAGGTGTGGATGATATCGACCGTGCCGAGGGTGAGCCCTTCGTTGATGTCGACCTCTTTGCCCAAAGAAGAGGCCGGAAACACCTTGGCCTCATACTTGCCGCCGGTGCGTTTTTTGATCTCATCGGCGGCCCACAGGGCGTAGGTGTGATAGGGATTGTCCACCTCGTAGGAGTGGGCCCATTTCAGGGTCTTGGCGGCCTGAGCCGGGCCGGCGGTCAAAAAGCCGATACTCAGGACCAGTGCGAAAACGATGATCAGGCAGGGTGGAAATCGTTTCATTCGTTCCTCCTTTTCAATGGGTTATTGCAATCAGACGACATCGTCTTGTTCCTTGGAGTTTATAAAAAAACCGTATTCGAAATTCAGCTTCTTTTCAATCTTCATTCAGTGACGGTTATTTTGTATACACTTATGAATGCAAATGTCAATTCAAAAATGCATTGATTTTTTATCGGTCAGTTATTATAATCAAGAAAAAGTAACGAATCGATGGGCGGTCGAGGGGGCGGTCGCGTTCATCCACCGCCCTCCAAGAGGATTGCGTCCATAAAACTTTCTGATCAGACTATCAAAGACAGGTCCTGAACCGATGAAGCAGAATTCTTCCCTTTCTCTAACCATGCAGGCCTACAACAACCTCAAAGAAAAAATCATGAGATTGCAGTTGCGCCCGGGTGAACTGCTCCTGGTCCAGCCCCTGGCCAAAGAACTGGGCATCAGCCGCACCCCGGTTCGGGAAGCCATGATCCGCCTGGAAAGAGAAGGGTTTGTGGAAGAAGCCGACGGAAAAAAATTCAAGGTCACCGAAATCACCCTGAAAAGCATTCTCGAAATTCATGAAATCCGGGAACTGATCGAACTGCACACGGCCGCCAAAGCAGCCGTCAACCGATCTCAGGATCAAATAAACCGCCTAAAGGAATCGGCGATAAATATGGAGGGGGCGTTTCAAAAATCGGACCATGTGGCCTTTTTCGAGACCGACATGGACTTCCATGCCCAGATCATCCATATCAGCGACAACCAAACCTTGGAATCCCTGATGCATCAGTTGAATGAAAAAATCCAACGCATCCGTCACCTCACCACCTATGTCCACCGCCGCATCGAGGATACGGTGGGAGAACATGCCGCGATTCTCTCCGCCATCGAGAATCAGGATGCCGAGGCCGCTCAGAAGGCCATGAAAGATCATCTGGATAATGTAAAACAAGGGGTCATTCACCTTTTCCAGAATGGCGCCATGAATTATTTCGGAGGCGTCCGCCTGGAGACATAGCCCCTTCCGAATTCAAAGTGCCATTCCGCAGACGTTGAATCCGGTCTGCGGATTTTCTTGCCTTTTCTATCCCTTGCCCCCTCGGCCTACAGGTCGGCCTGCCCGCACTCAGCGGTCGAGTCATCACCAAGCGGTGAATCGATCAAGCCGGTTTTTCAATCCGGGTTTGAACCCATCGACAGCATGCCGGCCTCCGTCGGTGGGTAGCCGTAAGGAATGATTCCCCTTATATCCGATGAGCCAAAGCCGTTTTTTTTAAAAATGAAGGTGGTTTGTCAAGCCCATTTGTAGTAAATTGAATCACCAATGTGTGGAAAATTCCAGTGCAGCTTGAATGCACCCTTTTCTATGGGAACGGAAGGAATATCATCTCCAATGAAAACCCAAAATCCTGCGGATATATGGCATGAAAAAACGGCTGACCTTGGGCAAAAGCATCGGTTCCGGCGTTGTGTTGATGATGGCGTTGATCATTGTGGTCGGGGTCGTCGGCTATCTGGCATTGAACCGTGTCCTGACGGTAATGGACCTCAACCGGACCATCAACGCGCTTCAGGATGAAATCACCTTCATTCAGGATCATACCGACAAGTATACGCTCTTCGCCTTTCAGGAAAATCCGGCAGCCCGGAAGCAGGCGCGGGAATCGCTTTTATCCGGAGTGGAGAAAACCGGATTGCTTCTGAACGACCTTCAGCGGCAATCCGATTTTTCCGGGAAGAAGGACCTGATCCAAAATGCTCGAGAGATTCTGGAGACCTACCGAGCCGCCTTTGGCGAATTCGTCTCCGCGGAGGAAGCCAAAGCGGCGATGAGGAGCGACATCGAAGCGATTTTTCCGGCCGTGCTTCAGCACATTTCCCAGGGCCGCCTCTGGTATGAACAGATGGAAGCGGCCTTCAAGGTGCTCGCCCAAGACATTCGCATGTATCTGAATAAACCCACAGACGAAAACCGGAGCCGAACCGAAGCAAGCTTCACCGAATTCGAGAACGCCTGGACCACCTGGTATGAAAAGATCGACTCGAGTGAAAACCTTCGGGAACTGGGGGACCGGATTCAGGCCCAATATAAGCAACTCGTAAAAGCAATCGAGCAGTTTCAGGCCTATGTACTCGAACAGAATACGCTGATGGACAGCCTCGATTCCTTTCACCGGGACCTTGTATCCCTTCTCACGCAGCTTCAAAAAACAAGCGCGGATCGGCTTCAGGCGGAAATCCGAACCGCCAAAAATTCCATTGTGGGATTCATTATCGCCGCTTTCATTTTCGGCACTTTGTATTCCATCCTCTCCATGAGGTGGATGATTCGACGCATGAATCGATTTATCGGCGGCGTCGATGAGGGCGCCGATATCGTCTCCGGGAATGCCCGGGAGCTGGTATCGTCGGGTCAGATGCTGGCGGGAGGCGCATCCGACCAGGCGGCCTCCATCGAGGAGATGACCGCCTCCATCGAAGAGATGTCGGCCATGACCCGCCAGAATGCGATGAATGCCCAGAAGGCCAATGCGTTGATGGGCGAGGTCAAGGAGGTGATCGGAAAGGCGACCGCGGACCTGAACCGGCTGACCGAATCGATGTCGTCGATCTACCGGGCCGGAGAAGACACCGCCAAAATCGTCAAAACCATCGATGAAATCGCCTTCCAGACCAATCTGCTGGCCCTCAACGCGGCCGTGGAGGCGGCCCGTGCAGGCCAGGCGGGCGCCGGATTCGCGGTGGTGGCCGGCGAGGTGAGAAACCTGGCCGTTCAGGCGGCCGAAGCCGCCAAAAACACGGCCGGGCTGATTCAGTCCACCACCGAAAGGGTCCGGGAAGGATCGGAAGACGTCACCCGAACCAACGACACCTTTGAGCAGGTCCGCACCCGCAACGCCCGGGCCGCAGAACTCGTTTCAGAAATCTCCAACGCCTCCGCCGATCAGGCCCAGGGCATCGACCAGATCAGCCAGGCCCTGGCCGATATCGACAAAGTGGTCCAGCAAAATGCCAGCGATGCCGAAGAATCGGCCGGTTTGGGCGAGATGCTGCTGTCCCAGTCTGAAACTTTAAAGCGTCATATTGAAGAACTGGCCGGTTTTATCGGTTCGAGGGATTCCGGCAGGATCAAAGATGGAGACCCTTATAAACCCGACCAATCAGATGAAGTGGCCGGTCTGTTGAAATACTCGGGGAAGCCGAAATCGATAAAGGAAATGGACGAAACCATCCAAAAAGGCGCCAGAGAAGCAACTGAGCCATAAAAACCCTGTCGGCGCTGATGAGCCGGTTCCGACACGGGCTTCCTCTATCCGTCAAAATCCAAAAAAATTACTTCCCGGCTCCTTTCATCAGCAGCAAGGTATTCCCGATCACCGTCAAACTGCTCAGCAGCATGGCGATCACCGCAATCACCGGTGTCAACAGGCCGCTCATGGCGATGGGAATGGCCAAGACATTGTAGATCACCGAACAGAAGAAATTCTGATGGATTTTCCGGTTGACCCGGCGGGCCAGATCGAGAAATGAAAGAATCTGGCGGGGGTCGCCGCGCATCAGGGTGATGGAGGCCGCTTCTTTTCCCAGGTGGCTGCCGGAATGGATGGCGATGGAGAGATCCGACTGGACCAGGGCCGGGGCATCATTGATGCCGTCGCCGACCATGGCTGTGATGCGCCCCTCCTGCTGAAGCGCTTTTACAAACCCCGCCTTCTCGGCGGGCAATTGATCGCCGAGATGATGGTCAATTCCCAATCGGTTCCCAATGGCTTGAGTGGTCTCTTCTCCGTCTCCGGAAACAAGGTATAATCCCATTCCTTTCCGGGCCAGTTTCCCCACCGCCTCGAAAGCGCCTTCTCGAATTTCGTCCCCGAAAACCAGAATTCCGGCCGGATATTCATCAACCGCCATATAGACCCGGGAAGCATCCTCTTCAATCGGGTGAGCCATCCCCTCCATCATGGATTCCATCGTACCCGGTTCTTCAAAGACAAAAGCCGGTGCGCCGACCCGGACCCGCTTTCCGTCCCAGATGCCGGAGACGCCGTTTTCATGAACGGTGACCGACTGAACCGGTACAGGCGGAAGCCCTTTTCTATCCGCCGCCCGTCGAACCTCCGATGCGATGGGATGGTCGGATGCCGTCTCCAGTGCCAGCGCCAAAGAAAGAAGGGTTTCCTCGGAGAAAGGTCCCCGGGGGAGAATCTGTTGCAAGGTATACCGGCCTCGGGTCAGGGTGCCGGTCTTGTCGAAGACCACCGTATCCACCCGTTCGGCCGCCTCGAATGCGGAAAAATCCCGCACCAGGATGCCGCTCCCGCCCGCCAGGGAAATCCCGGCCACCCGGGCCAGCGGAATGGCGATGCCCAATGCGCAGGGGCAGGAGATCACCATGACGGTGATGGCCCGAATCATGGCCGCCTCAAAGGACAATCCCAGCCAAAAGCCGACCGCACCGGTCCCCGCCGCCAGGACCAGAATAGCCGGTACAAACCATTGGAGCAGAACATCGGTGCGGCCTTCGACGGCGATTTTCCGGCTCAGGGTCTGCTCCATGATGGAGATCATCTGCCCCAGAATCGAATCGTCTCCCACCCCATCCGCCCGCACCCGAAAGCGGCCGTGGGTGATCCGGGCGCCGCTTTTCAATAGATCCCCCGGTTTTTTGGAAATCGGGGTGGCTTCGCCGGTGAGGGAGGATTCATCCACCGTTCCCCTCCCCTCCAGGATCAATCCGTCCGCCGGCACGATCTCGTCGGCATCGGCGATGAATTCATCTCCCGATTGAAGCATTTCGATGGACACGTACCGGCCTTGGGGATCGGCATCGGTTCGGATTTTTACTTTGGCGGGCTTGAGAGAAAAAAAAGCCTCCAGGTCGGAGAGCACCCGGTCCTTGGCGTTCCTTTCCAGAAGCTTGCCCAGCAGGGTCAGGGTGATCAGCATGGAAGCGGTGTCGAAATAGAGGTGCAGGGTGCCGTACATCAGGTTGAAGAGGCTGTAAAAATAGGCGGCGGCCGAGGCGGCGCTGATCAGGGTCTCCATGGTGAATGCCCCGGAGAAGACACCGGACCAGGCCCGCCGGTGAATGGTCCATCCGCCGTAGAAAAAGGGAATCGAGGCCAAACCGAAAATGGGCCAGGAGAGTTTATAGATGGTATCCATGTCGAAATGGGTGAAAAACCCGGTGTAGAGGGCAAAGGAGAGCATCATCACGTTCATGGTGAAGAGGGCGGCGACGCAGAACCGGATGAACTCTTTTCGTTTGGGCAGACCCCCTTCCTCCCCGAAAACGGCGGCCCGGTATCCAAGGGTTTCGATGCGGCGGATGACGGCATCGGGGGAGGTCAGCACCGGATTGTACCGGCAGCGGAGAATATCGGTGGAAAAATTGGCGGTGGAACTGAGGACCCCGTCCAGTTTTCGAAGGGAGGCATCGATGACCCAGGCGCAGGCCGGGCACCACATCCCCTCGACTGTAAGGGTCAGATCCAGAAAGTGGCCGTCGCTCGGGGCTTCATCGGCGGAATCGGTATGAGGATCTTCGGAAACCCCGGCCCTTTCGGACCGGTGTTGAAGGTCGGTTTCATCCCGGGGAATGACCCCCATTTCCCGGCATTTCCGGAAGAGTTCGGTTTCCTTGAAATGGGCCGGGTCCGGCGAATCGGATGCCTCCAGGAGCATGCGGAAGACCTGTCGGCATCCGGGGCAGCAGAATCGGTGGGTATGGCCTGCAAATTCGGCGGAAACAGTACCGCAGCGCAGCGGCAGACCGCAGAGATCACAAGTGTCGGTGGGCGTCACCGATGGGCGGAATCCGATAGGGATTTAATGAATGCGGTGATGCGCCAGCGGTCGGGAATCGATACGGTCGTGGCCAGTGCCGGGTGCCGACTTTCGGGTTCGCTGTACCCGATGTATTTGAAAATCGCCCCCTCGGACTTTTCCTGAACATGTCTGCCGGTCAAATCGTCGGGCTTCGGCGCAAAACTCTGCCCCACCGTGCCGTAGCCGTCATAATTTTTGCCGTGGCAATGAATACAATAATTGACGTATTCTTTTGCGCCGGCTGCGATCACTGCGGCATCGTTCATGTCGAAGGGCGATTCGAGCGCCGCTTCAGGCACATTCCGATAAAGCGCTTCCCCGCCGTCGAAAGGTACGATGCCGTCTGTCATGATCAACAGCGGTTCTTCATGGGGCTTTTCACCGGGGGTTTCCCGCATTCGTCCGTATTCGCTGCACCCCGACAGCACGATCGCCGAAACCGAGATAAGCATCCATTTCATGGCGGTGTTCATCATTCCCCTCCCCGGCCGCGAACATGCTGCTGGTTCGGCAGTTTATCGTAAACCCCATAGGGCGACTCCGCCGGAACATCCTTGATCGCGCCGTAGTCCCAATCCGGCATGCCCATGCTGCCCACCCAATAATAGGTGAACATTCCGCGGATCAAAATGGCCCCGACAATCAGGCCGATGATGATCCAGGAAACCGTTTGTGTACGTTCGGAAGGTTCCATATCAAATCTTTATCCCCCAGAGTCCGATGAAGACGGTATACAATATTCCCCATATCAGGGCGCCCCCGAAGATGAGAATCAAGCCGATGGGAAACGGCGCGTTCCGCCCCTCGATGCCGGTTGGAAACCGTTCGATGATTTTATGCAGCCGCGCTTCGGTATCCGGCCGCCGAAAATGGCTGTAGCCCAGCAGCAGTGCAAAAAGAACAATAAAAATCAGGGCCGGAAACAGATACAGCATGACATGCTGGAAATTGAGCAGTTCAAAAAAATGCATGGAATGTTCCTCTAATTACCGCCGGTTAGCAGAATAAAAAAAACCGCGCTGAAACTGACCAGAAGCCCGGCCAATCCGAAAAGCAGAAGGATATAGGCTTCTAACCGCTTGAAGCCGGTGGCTGCGATCAGGGTCGGGACCGGTTCGCTTTCGAGCGGCAGAAACCGGGCCCGATCCTGGTTTTTGAACTGGTTGTTCTTGAGCGCCCACCCGAAAACCAGCACCGTGATGACAAAGCCGACGACGATATAGGTAATGAAGTAAGGAAAATACATCTTCTGCTCCTTGAGTTGCGGCTACCGGTCGATCAGGGCTCCAAGGCCGCATCGATCCCTTTGGGTTCGGTGTCGGCGTCGCTGTCGTTGATGAAGTAGACCGCCACGTAATCGCCGACTTCCCAGATCTTTTCCGATTCCAGGTGTTTTTTGAAATAGGGCATGGCCGACCCGGTGATGCCGTTCATGATCTGATAATAAAGGATCCCGCCGGAGATCTCCCGCCCCTTGAGCAATGTAAAATTGAACGGCGGCGGATAGAGATAGGGCTGGGCCGGGCCCATGCCGTCTCCCACCGGTCCGTGGCAGCCGATGCAGAACTCCTGATACACCCTTTTGCCCCGGGCCAGACTGGCGGCAGTGGTGGGATACGGATTGGGCAGCTCCCGCCATCCCTTGGGAATATGGGCGTTCAAAAACTCGATATTCTGATCCGGCCCGGCTTCATAGGCGTCGATCAGCTTCGATTTCCAGACCCGCTGCCGCCGGTTTCGATTATCCGCCGCCTTGAGCCCGAGGCTTTGAACATAGGCGGTGAGAAGTTCCAACTCCTTCAGGGAATAGAAGTTGAACCGGGGCATAATCGAGTTGGGGCTGGTGTACCGGGGGTTCATGAAATGGGCGATATGCCAGTCGTCCGGGTGTTCTCCGCCTTCCTGGGACAAATCCGGTCCGGTCCGTTGAGACCCCAGCAGAATCGGTCTGTCCTGAATGTAGTCCCCGGCCTGGGCGATCCGCTCGGCCCCCACCCCCCAGTCGAAGCTGCGGACCGATTGGGTATGGCAATAGACACACCCGTTGGCAATATATATCTCACGCCCTCTGGCCTCCATTTCCGACCGGCTGCGGTAGATCTCGGACGGGGTTCGGTCGATGGTGAAGGTGGGGGTGATGACCGCAACGATCACGACGGACAGCAGAATGGCGACCGACCCGAAGACGATCACCCTCAGACTCATCTTCATGATGTCACTTCTCCGGGGGTGTAAAAAATGGTTCTGAAAATATTGTACATACCGATCAGTGCTCCCGTAAAAATGGTGACCCCGAGGGAAGCTCGAATCACATAATAGATATGAACCTGAGTCAGGACCCGGTAGACCGTTTCGCCGTTGTACCAGGAATTGCCTTGAATCAGGCCGACGATGGTCAACACGACGGCAAAACCGATGGCGCCGATCAGAATCAGCCAGTACTGAACATCCACCAGAAATTTACTGTAGATCGGTTTGCCCACCACCCGGGGAAGCACATAATAGATCCCGCCCAGGGCGATCATGCCGGCGAAGGCGAAAACCCCGATGTGGGCGTGGCCCACCACCCAGTTGTTGAAGTGGGTGATGCGCTGAACCGAAGGCAGGGCCATGACCGACCCCTGAATACTGACGATAAAATACATGATGGTGCCGGTAAACACGAATTTGGCCGCGGTATCGTTCTGAAGCACCCCCAGCCGGCCCTTGGCGGTGTACCAGATATTGATCAAAAAGGCCATGACCGGGATCACCATCCCGATACTGTCGACAATGCTGATGACCTTCAGCCAGGTGGGTACCGGGACCTGAAGCAGATGATGGGTACCGATATGGGTATAGACGATAAACAGAGACCAGAATCCCAGAAGAGACAGGGTGTGGCTGTACAGCGGGTTTCCGGTGGCTCGGGGAACCACGTAATAGGCCACCCCCAGGGCCAGAGGCGTCAGCAGCAGCCCGAATATATTGTGGCCGTAAAACCAGAGCAGGGTGGCATCGGGAATACCCGTAAGGGCCCCGGATGTAGGCCGCCAAACGACGTTCCCGAGTGAAAAGGTCAGCATGGTCAGAATGATGGCGGCGCAGATATACCAGACCGAAACATACAACAGCTCTTCCCGGCGGTTTCGAACCGTCATCACGAAGTTGTAAAAGACCATGGAGAAGACCACCACGATCATCATGTCCACCGGCCAGATGAATTCGGCGTATTCCCGTCCCTGAGACAACCCCATCATCAAGGTCGCCATCCCGGCGAACACCGTCAGATTCCAGAGTCCGACGGTGAGCATGCCCAGCTTTTCGCTGTAGATATCGGTTCGCAGCAGGCGGGGAAGAATATAGAATGCGGCGCCGAGAAATCCGGGTACGACGAACCCGAACAGCACCAGATTGACATGGGTCGGGCGCAGCCGGCCGAAGACGAGCCATCCGATCCCTTCCGTGAGATCCGGTGCGATCAGTTCGGTGGCCGCCGTCAGGCCCACCAGCGTCGCCATGGCCATCCAGAAACCGGAGGTCATCATAAACAGGATGGAGGTTCGATGCTGCTCCGGCAGCCATTTCGTTACGGATGACATGAAAGATCTCCTTGATTAACTATGACATGCAAGCCAGCAGTCGAGGTTGGCGTTGTTTTCCTGGTGGCACCTGAAGCAAAAGCCCATTTGAAAATAATGCTTGTTCAGGCGATCCATGGTCTCGACCGCGCCGTGGCACTTTTGGCATTCGAAATTCCGTTTGATATGCCGCTGATGATTGAACAGCACATGCTCGGGAACATAGAAGACCTTTTTCCAGGGCGTGGGGGTCTCGGTGTCGTAGTAATTGTGTTCCTTTAAAATCTGAGGATGGTTGGCAATGATGTATTCATGACAATACAGACATTTTTCCACCGGCGGTATCCCCGGATACCGGGACCGGGCCACATAGGGATGACAGAACCGGCACTCGATCATCTTGGTTCCGGCATGAAGCCGATGGCTGAAGGGGATGGGCTGCTCGGGACCGATCCGGGCCGCCGGCGGCGAGTAGAAAAAATAGAGAAACGCACCGGTCAAAACAAAGGTGAGTGCCGTCAGAAACAGAACCCCTTTGTTCTGTGCCACCGCACGGAAAAAATCCCGAATCCGTTCGAATAGGTTCATTAGCTTACCTTCTTATCCGCTGTAAGCACAAGCTCAGGAAACAGTTGCAGAAAATAGGCGACCGCCATCACCATCAATCCCAGAAAGCCCAGGCTGATCAGCAGATCAAACAACTGCAATGCCAGGGAGGAGGTGTCGAATCCCAGGGGCGGGCCGATCAGCAGCAGGTTGTCCAGCCAGATGCCGAGCATGGCCAGAGAGCAGAGAGTCAGCATCAGCTTCGGTCGTGTCTTGGCTTTCATGTTGAGCAGGGAGAGAAAGGGGACCACGAAAGCGGCGACGAAGATGAATGCCAGAAGCATTTTCCAGGGCTGGGAAATGAACCGGTTCAGAAGGTAGTGGGCATCCTCTGGCACGTTCCCGTACCAGATCACCAGCACCTGGGCATAGAGAAAATAGGCCCAGACCACGCAAAAGGCGAAAAAGAGCTTTCCGATGTCATGAAAATGAGCCGGCTTGAGCTGGGAATCGTCGCCATACACCAGAGAGACGACGGATGCCGTAATGATCACCCCGCCGAGGCCGATATAAAAGGCCTTGATGAAAAAATAGCCGCCGAACAGGGTGGAGATGAAATGGGGGTCCATGCTCATCACCAGGTCGAAAGAGATCAGGGTAAGCACCCAGGCATAGGCGAACATGTAGACGATGGCGGTGACGGTCATTCTGCGCCGGTAATGTTCCCGGTCTTCGGGCCGATAGACGCCGGTTTTCTTCAGGAACGCGCGGATCAGACCGCCCCCCTCGGTGCGGATTTTTGATTTTACGGCGTAATGGCAGTAGGCGAATCCCGACCCGTAGAGAATCAGCAGCCCCGTCAAATCCCGGGTAAACAGAAACGGAAGGTTCAGCCAGACCTCTTTTCCGTGAAGGTCCTGATGCAGCCAGGGAAACAGATGCTCCCGCCCCAGAAATAAGACCAGGAAGAGAATGAAGGAGATCGGGAAAAATGCAACAAAGGCTTCGGAGAGATTTTCAAGGGCCCGGCTCCATCCGGCCTTGGTGATGTGCATAACCATGGAAAACAGAAGCCCCCCTTGGGCCACCGCGGACCAGAAGAGGAAATTGACCAGGTAGATCTGCCAGGCCCGCTCATATTGTCTGAAGCTCAGCAGCAGCAGAAATCCGCCGATGCCGGCCAGAACGAAAAGTGAAAAGATCCAGAAAACCGACCTGTTCTTGGCGATTGATCCGTTGGCGTTATGGGTTGTCATGCCGATCCTCTGTCGATCTCCCCCTCCTGTCGGGGTCTAAGTGGTTGATTGCTCCGAGTCCGCTTCATCAAAGCGCCGCACCTCCCCGCCCTGCTTCTCGAAAAAGGCGGTCAAATCCGGCTCCCCCCCGGGATCGCAGGCGGCGATAATCCCGAAATGCTCTCCCGAACACCGCTCGTCATAGAGTTTCAGGCCCTTGAATTCGGGGAGTCCGGCATTCAGCAACAGCCCGAGTACCGTTCCCAGCACGCCGAACAGAATGGTCAGTTCAAACCCGACCACGAAAAACGGGATCGGCGCGATAATCGGCTTGCCGCTCACGATCAGGTTCCACTGGACCGAGGTAGAGATGGGAAGCGCGAACCCGATCACAAGCCCGGTGATGCCGCCGATCAGGGTGAAGTATCCGACCTTGCTTTTTTTGCTCTTCAGGGCGTGAAGGATTTTTTCGCTCGGATAGGGGCCGTGAACCCGATACAGCTTCCAAGGGGATTCCTTGAGGGCTTCCAGAACGGAAACCACGGCGCTTTCTTCCTTGAACAGTCCCATCACATATTTACTACTCGTGGCCATCGCCGCCTCCGTGTGCGAGGGATTCCTTCATTTCCGTCATGGAAATCGAGGGCATATGCTTGACGAAAAGCAGAAACAACATGAAGAACATGCAGAAGGTCCCCAGCATGATCCCCATCTCGATCATCGACGGGGCGTAAAGCCCCCAGGCATGGGGAAGAAAATCATGGGCCGGCCCTCCGACGATGATGACGAACCGTTCATACCACATGCCGACGTTAACCAGAATGGAGATGGTAAACAGGGCCTTGATGCTGGTCCGGATTTTTTTGAAGAAGAGAAGGACCGGAACGAAGACATTGCAGACGGTCATGATCCAGTATTCGAGGCTGTAATCCCCGAAAATCCGCCACCAGAAAGCCTCCCGCTCCACCGGGTTCCAGCTGAACCAGGCGATGAAGATCTCGACGACATAGGCATACCCGACGATCATGCCGGTCAGGATAATGGTCTTGGCCACGCTTTCGAGGACTTTCATCGTGATGATCTCTTCGTAATGGAAAATTTTCCGCATGGGGATCATCAGGGTCAGGACCATGGCCAGGCCCGAATGAATGGCGCCGGCCACGAAATAGGGGGCGAAAATGGTGCTGTGCCAGCCTGGAACCACCCCCAGACCGAAGTCCCAGGAGACCACGCTGTGGACCGAAATCACCAGCGGGGTCGCCAGGGCCGCGAAGAAAAGATAGCCCCGGGCATAATGGCGCCACTGGTCGAACTGACCGGTCCACCCCAGAGACAGGATGGTGAAGATCTTTTTTCGGGTCCCCACCGCCCGGTCCCGGATGGTCGCCAGGTCCGGGATCATTCCGGTGTACCAGAACAGGGCGCTGACGGTGAGATAGGTGCTGATGGCGACGATGTCGAACATCAGCGGCGAGGTGAAATTGGGCCAGAGGTTCCGCTGATTGGGATATGGGATCATATAGTAGACCAGCCAGACCCGCCCCAGGTGGATCAACGGGAAAAGGCCGGCGGTCATGACCGCGAACACGGTCATGGTTTCGGAGGCTCGGGCGATCGGGTTTCGCCATCCGGCCCGAAACAGAAACAGGATCGCCGAAATCAGGGTCCCCGAATGGGCGATCCCCACCCAGAAGACGAAGTTGATCAGGTAGGTCCCCCAGGCCACCGGATTGTTCTGCCCGCCGACCCCGATACCGACAAATATCTGGTAAATCCAGCAGCAAAGCCCGATTACCGCACCGAAAAAGAGAAGGGCCACTGTATACCAGTAGGTGCGGGTGGCGGGGGTGAGGGTCCTCAGAACAATGGAATCGATTCTCGCGGGAGTCAGGTTCGCCGTATTCTCCATGTCTTCAGATCTCCTGAACTACCTTCTTCAGATAGATGACAGCGGGTTTGGTGTTGAGGTATCCCATGACCTGGTACGCACGGGGATTTTCCGTCAGTCTGCGGACCCGGCTGTTTTTATCGGCCAGGTTTCCGAAGACCAGGGCGTTGGTCGGGCAGGTCTGGACGCAGGCGGGCGCCACTTCGCCGTCCAGAATGCGCCGCTTTTCGTCCTTGGCTTTCCCGTGGGCGGTTTTGATCCGCTGAACGCAAAAGGAGCATTTTTCCATGACCCCCTTGGTGCGGACGGTGACGTCCGGGTTGAGCTGCCGGTTCAAAGGATCGGGCCATTCCCACTGAAACCAGTTGAAACGGCGGACCTTGTAAGGGCAGTTCTGAGAGCAGTACCGGGTTCCGATACACCGGTTGTAGATCTGGTTGTTGATCCCCTCTTTTCCGTGGTGAGGCGCGTATACCGGACAGACCGATTCGCAGGGGGCATTGTCGCAGTGCTGGCAGAACATGGGAAAAAAGGTGATCTTCTCCATCCGCTTCTGATCATGGTAGCGTTCGATCCGCATCCAGGACATTTCACGGCCTTCGATGATCCGCTCTTCTCCCACCACCCCGAGGTTGTTTTCTGCATAGCAGGCCGCCGTGCAGGCCGCGCACCCGATGCACCGGTCCAGATCGACGATCATTCCCCACCGGTAGTCGTTTTGATGTTCGTGAGGCGGATAGAGGTCCCGATGCGGGGCGTACCCTTCGGGCAGCGGCAGGGTGAGGGGAAATTCGTGCATCCCGAACCCGTGTTCCTCCCCGTGATGACCGCCGTGGCCGCCCAGTTCATGGATCCCGACGGAAAGGGCGATCTTCCGGTCGTGTTGGAATTTACTGCCGTCGGTATTGGAGATCTTCATCCGGCCGCCCGACTTTTCGATGGACACCGCGGGAATCACAAAAGCCGGTGCGCCGGAGACCGGGTCCGCTTCATGGGAAAGCAGCCGAAAGGGATTGGACCCTCTTGCTTCGGCATACCGCCCGTATGCCGAATGGCCCTGGCCGACGGCCATCACCGCCAATCCGGGGCGGACCCCGGTGAATCCATAGGCGGGCGCCTTCAGCTCCCCGTTCTTCGATTTCAGGGTAAGAAAATCTCCATCCTCGGTATTCAGGCGCTTTAATGTGTCCGGATGAAGCAGGACCGGACTCTGCCAGGCCACCTTCGTCAACGGGTCGGGAATTTCACAGAGCCAAGGGCGGTTGGCGCCGCGGCCGTCGAAAAACCGAATGGAGGGGACGGCCATAAAAGCCGCGGTATGATCGCCGTGGACACCTTCGGCGGCCGGCAGGGTTTTTTCAAAACATGTAAAGAGGTCCTTTGAAATCACCAGTTCGGGGGATTCGGTATCTTTCGGCTCACCTTCGAAAACCCCGCCCCGCTGAACCGTGTGCAGCCAGTCCCGCTTCGATTCAATTTTTTTGTCCCGGACCAGTTCTCCGATGAGCACGGTCTGAATATCCTCGGCGATGCCGCCGATGGGTGAAGCGGTCGACCGAAGGAGCACCTCGGGCAGAGAAGGGGCCCCGATGAGATTCCCCATGGCCGGCTGAAGGGTCGATACCACCCGATGCTTTCCGCCGTATTCCCCCCATCGTTCCAGGGGCAGTTGGACCGGAAAAATCAGGTCGGCCAGTTCGGCGGTCTCGTCCATGAAGTTGCTGAAACAGACCGTAAAAAGCGATTCCCGGGAGAGGATCTTCCGGACCCGGGCCGTCTCGGGCAGTGAAAAAGCGGGATTCGCATTGTTGATCAGCAGAAAGGAGACGGTTTCTTCTTCCAGACCCTCGAAGAACTCCCGGACCTCGGCCCCGGTCGCGGCCAGTTCCACCCGGTGCCGGTCGGAAAAGTCGAACAGGCTCAGATGCGGGTCCAGAATCATGTTGAGCAGATTCACCGCCGCATGGGTATCCATAGCGGAATCGGCGGTCGCCGTTCCCGGCCCCAGCACCAGGGGGCGTTCGGCGGCCAACAGGCGCCGGACCATCTCCTGAAAGGCGTGAGGCGCAATGCCGGCTTCCGCCGCCGCCCGTTCTGGAGAGAAAGGTTCGGTCTTCTTTTTCAGAAAAGAGACCACCGACCCGGGCAGCGGACCGCCCCTGCCCCTGCGAAGGGCTTCCCGAATGCAGCCCAGGACCACGGCGGTTTCACCGCCGGGCACCGGCGCCAGCCAGTGGTCGGCATTGGCGCCGGTCATGGATTGATACGGGCTGACAAAATAGAAGAGCGGCTTAGGGCCCCCTGTGTAGGCATGCATTTTTTTGAATTTTCCGGCATATTCCACCGGCGAGAGCCAGGTCTCCAGAAAATCCGCTCCGAAGCAGAGCAGAAAATCGGCGTCCTGCATGCGATAGGAAGGCAGCCCCTCCCGTCCGAATACGATCCAGTTGGCCGTCTTCAAGGATTCGTAGGCGAAGGGTTCGTAGATCAGAGGTTTGGGTGCATTCAGAGAATCGAGAAACCGGTTCATGACCCGAAGGGTGCTCTCCCCCGGCACTTCGGTGATCATGCGCACCCCGCTTTTTTGCCTGGAGGCCGCCTGAACCTTTTCTTTTAATACCGCTTCGGCCTCGGCGAAAGAAAGCGTCTGCCGGCGATCGCCGTTCTTTATCAGGGGGGTTTTGATTCGATCGGGGTTGTAAATCGCCTGAAGCGCGGACTGGCCGCGCATGCAGATTTTGCCGTGGTTGATGGGATGAAGCGGATTTCCCTCCACTTTGACGACCCGGCCTTCCCGGTTCCGGGCGATGACGCCGCACCCTGCCGGGCATTCCCGGCAGGTGCTCGCATACCAGGCTTCTTTTCCCGTCACCATGTCGTCGGGAGCGTGAACCAGGGAATAGATGGTTTTATCAGGCTGAGAAGAGCAACCCACGGCGACCGAAAGGCTGCCGATACCGGCAAATTTGAGGAATGTTCGACGGTCCATTGTAAATTAAAATCCCATACAAAATCTGAAACGCGTTTATTTAATAGATGATAAGGACCAACTGAATACCACGCTTGCAACCCACTGAGTCAGGGATTTAAAAAAGGACGCTGTCTGCCGACAGGACGGAAAGTCTCGCCGATGGCAGATGCAGGGGAGTTCCTCTCCTTGTGCATCTTAGGTACCAAATCGCTCCTCAAAGTGTCAACAAAGAATTTGCGGCTTAATAGCGACTTAGCTTTTTAGGGAAGGGTTATAATCTGAATGAAATTCAATGTGCGGTCGACAGCAGGAAGATCAGGTACAATGCACAAAGATTTTGGTGGCAAGTTTGGCGGCGGTGAATTCGGATACCCGGGTGCCGGGAATTTTCGCCAACTCATTGATATCGGCGGCGATCACCTGTCGGTTTCGCCCCACCGCCCGAAGAAGTCGAACCACCTGGCGATAGGTGAGGCCCCCGGGTTCCGGGGTGCCGGTGCCCGGCATGACGGCGGGGTCGAGACCATCCAGATCGAGGGTGAGATAAACCTGCTCCGGAAGGCGGTTGACCACTTGCTCGATCCAGTTTCCCGTCCCTGATCCGGGGGAATCTCCGGAAATCGCCGCAATCTCATGGGCGTAAAAAGGGGCCAGCCGCTTTTTCTTCACATATTGCGCCTCTTCCCCGGAAAAAGACCGAATGCCCACCTGAACGAAGGAAAGCCCCATGTCGTCGGCCACCCGCCTCATCACACAGGCATGATTGTACCGGCTGCCGTTCCACTCATTGCGCAGGTCCAGATGCGCGTCCACCTGAAGCACCCCGATCTGCGGGCAGCGCCTGGCTGCGGCCTGAATGGGGCCGAGGGAGACGGCGTGATCTCCGCCCAGAGACAACAGGAACTTGCCTTGATCGAGCACCCGGTCGGCGGCGGCCCGCATTTGATCTACGGCCGCTTTCGGGTCTTTGGGCGGGAAAACCGGCGGCAGGGTATGGATGGCCAGGCCGGCCCAATCCACCAGGGTTTCTTCGTCCACCCCCTCCAACTGGGCCGAAGCGTTCAACAGGTGAAGGGGTCCGTTTTCACTGCCCTCTCCGTAAGAGGGGGCGTGTTCGTAGCAAAGCGGAAGCACAACGATACGGGCTTCCTCAAAGGAGATGGGCCGCACTTCATCTCCGCCGAAGTGGATAAAATCCGGAAGCTTCATGTCCGGTTCTCCGAAAAAAAGGGAAAAGCCGGCCCTTTATGTGCGACAACTTCCATTATTTGACGAATACCGCCGCAGCCACCACAGTGGTCCAAATGCCCCCTTCGGCTCCCAGCGCCCCCTGAGTAAAATGCTGGGATTCGACGATCTTTCCCGACATCTTGTAAACTTCCCGACGTTCATCATAGTCCTTATTCGGATCGAACTCGATGCCGAGGGTGTTGGCCAGCATGGAGGCGGCCAGGTCTTCGGCATATTCACCGGCTTCAGGTTCGGTCTGGCCGAACCCGTGATGCTCCGAGAGATAGCCGTATTGCCCGCTTTCCGCCGGAAGCGCCAGGCCGATACTGGCGACGATACGCCGGCCCGGCTCTCTGATCTGTTCCTTGGCGAGCACGCAATGGGTGATCTCCCCCGGCTCCAGGTGGGCGACCCCGTCTTCCAGCTCCAGAATTCTGCAATAGGGCGGAAAAATCGAGGATACCTGTACCAGGTTGAGGTGGGCGATTCTGGCCGCACGGAGGGCATTCTCAAAAGACGCCAATTTTTCCTTGGCATTTCCCACCCCCTTGGTAAAAAACATATACCTTGGAACATACATAATTTGCACCTCCCTTTCTTTTACGCTATACTGAGGAACTTTTCAGACCTACGGTTTTCTGTTCAAAGCCTGAAAGTATATAATATGCGCTGCTGGTTTTCAACACCGTACCGGCAAAAAATCGTTTAAAGAATTCTCCGGAAGAATTTCGCAACCTGAAACCGATTCACGGCCATGCATAATCTCGACCCGTTAAACGAAACGACTCACATCGGCTATCAACGAATCGCCAAGGCGGAAAAGACTCCATGGGTTCGCCGCCAGTTCGATACGGTCGCCCGGCGGTACGATTTCATGAACACCCTTCTCAGCTGCGGTATCCACTACCTATGGAAGCGGGTCGCCCTGAATATGCTGAACCCCCGAATCGGGGACCGGGTCCTGGACCTGTGCGGCGGCACCGGCGATCTGGCGGTATCCGCCAAAAAACGGGCGGGAATGAAGGGCCGGGTGGTCCTCTGCGACATCAATCGGGAAATGATCAAAGCGGGAAAAACCAAATTCGCCCACGCGCCTGTTCGGCGCGCCCTGGATTATGTGCAGGGAAATGCCGAATCGCTGCCGTTTACCGAGGCATCCTTTGATGCCGCCGTGGTCGGCTTCGGTATTCGAAACCTGACCGATATGGACCGTGGCTTTCAGGAAATGTATCGAATACTGAAGCCGGGTGGCGCCATGGTCTGCCTGGAGTTTTCCAACCCGGAGTCGCTTTCGGTGAGAAAATTATACCACTTTTATTCCTTTCATGTGATGCCCCGCTTAGGCGCATTGTTCACCGGCTCCCGAGAGGCGTATACCTACCTTCCGGAGTCCATTCGTCTTTTCCCGTCTCCGGATGTTCTGGCATCCCGGCTGGCGGATATCGGCTTTAAACGCATCGAATACCGAAGCCTCAGCCACGGCATCGCGGTCATCCATCGCGGCATGAAAACGGATGCCGGCGGCCGGTTTTTCTCTTGATCATTCGTCTCTTGACCGGAAAAACAGGGAGGGATATCAATCGCCTGTACGACTTCAACCCGAACCGGTCCGGGACCGTTCCTCATTCATTATAGATACCCTTTATGGCCGACCCGATCATCCCCGAGCGGGACAAAGACAATTCAGATCGATTCTCCGTAATCACCGATCACATGGTGTTGATCGGTTTCGGTCTGGCAATTTTCTACTGGATCGTCGAGTGGCTTCTCAGTGTCTTTTCAGGGAACAGGGCCGATTTTTTTCATGTGCTGTTCCAAACCGAAACCGGTGCGCTCTGGAAATTCCTCATCATCCTCTGCCTCTTCCTGATCTTCGGCTCCCACGCCCAGTTCACCATCGAAAAAAGAAGACGGGCCGAAGCAGCGCTCCGCCAGAGCGAAGAAAAACACCGCACCCTGTTCGAGACCATGGCCCAGGGCGCCATTTATCAAACCGCCGCGGGGGAGATTCTGTCGATCAATCCCTCTGCCGAACGGATTCTGGGGGTTTCCGGAACAGAGATATCAACTATTCATGTACTCTTTTCCCGGTGTCGCTTTGTTCGCGAAGACGGCTTCGATTTTCCGGAATCGGAGTTTCCCGGCATTCTGGCCCTGCAGACCGGCCGATCCATTGAAGGGGTTATTCTGGGGGCCCGGCAGAATCACAGCCGGAATTTGAAATGGATCAGCGTCAACGCCGTTCCTCAAACCGGAGAGCGGGGCAGCACCCGGGAGGTATTCGTCACCTTCGACGACATCACCGAATTGAAACAGGCGGGTGAGACCCTTCGACGCCAGAACGAATACATGGCCGCCCTCCATGAAACCACCTTGGGGCTGATTCACCGGCTGGACCTCAACGATCTCCTTCAGGCCCTGGTGTCCCGGGCGGCGCAATTGGCCGGCACCCTCGACGGTTTTCTCTATATCTATCACCCGGAAAAGGACATCCTGGAAATGAAGGTCGGAATCGGCGCCTATGCCGAGCTGACCGGGTATACCCTCAAACCCGGGGAGGGAATCACCGGGCAGGTCTGGCAGAAGGAAACGCCCTTGGTGATTCATGATTACCAGTCGTGGCCGGATCACCTCTCCCATCCCCTCTTCGAGTCGGTCAAAGCGGTGATGGCGATTCCGCTGAAATCGGGCGGCCATGTGGACGGGGTCATCGGCATCGGCCACAGCAGTGAACAGAAAACCATCGGGACCGAAGATGTCCGGATTCTGGAGCAGTTTGCAAAACTGGCTTCCATCGCTCTGGACAATGCACAGCTGTATACCCAGATGCAGCGGGAACTGAGCGAACGGAAGCGGGCCGAAAAAGAGAGCCGGGAGATGGAAATCCAGCTCCGCCGCGCCCAGAAAATGGAAGCCATGGGGACCCTGGCCGGGGGCATCGCCCATGATTTCAACAATATTTTGGGGGCCATCATCGGGTTTACGGAAATGGCCATTCACGACATCGAGAGCGATACCCGTGCCCACCACAACATGCACCAAGTGTTAAAGGCCGGAAATCGGGCCAAGGAGCTGGTCCGGCAGATTCTTTCCTTCACCCGGGAAACCCGGCGGGAAAAAGAATCGATTCTAATGGCGCCCCTTCTGAAGGAGACACTCGAACTGCTGCGGGCCTCTTTGCCCACTACCATTACGTTTCACCAGCACGTCGAAGAAGACCCCGGAATGATCTTCTGCAACGCCTCGGAAATCCATCAGGTGATCATGAATTTATGCACCAACGCCGCCCATGCCATGGAAGACAAAGGCGGAGAATTGACGGTGCGCCTGGAAAAGATTCAATTAAAACCGGGGCAGATGCCGGGAATGAACCCGGGAGACTATCAGAAACTGACGATTCGGGATACCGGCCACGGTATGAACGCGGAAACCGTGGAGCGGATTTTCGATCCCTATTTTTCCACCAAGACCCCGGAAAAAGGCACGGGCCTGGGTCTGGCCATTGTCCATCGCATCGTGCAGGATTGCGGCGGCCTGATTCAGGTGGACAGCCGGCCCGAAAGCGGAACCGTTTTCGAGGTCTTTTTTCCGCTCGTCGTTTCGGAGAAGCGATCGGAAACAGAACCGGTGTTGCCGCCCTCGTCCGGAAAACAGGAAAGAATTCTTTTCGTGGATGATGAACCGGTGCTGGTGGAACTTGGAAAAGAGATGCTGGATCGTCTAGGGTACCGGGTCGAGGCTCGCCAGGATCCTCGGGAGGCCCTGGCGGCGTTTACCCAAGCCCCGAACCGGTATGATCTGGTAATCACCGATATGACGATGCCCCACATGACCGGGGATGTGCTGTCGGAAAAGCTGATGGCCGTTCGGCCGGACATCCCCATCATTGTCTGCACCGGCTTCAGCGAACAGATCAACCCGGAAAAGGCGAAACGGATCGGCATTCGGGACCTGATCATGAAACCGGTCTCCATGGAGGACCTGTCCCGATCCATTCATAGAGCATTGACGCATGCCCAATCCACTCAAAGGGAAGGAAAACAGAAATGACCGAAATCCGAATTAGCGATCCGCTGTTGAGACGAATTCTGTATGCCGTCGGTATTATGGGAGTAATCACCTTCGGCTTCTACACCTTCGGGCTTCTTAAAGAATCGCTCGCCGTGGTTTTGAATGTGCTGACCCCGTTCATCATCGCCTTTCTCCTGGCCTATATCCTGGCCCCCCTGGTGATCGGTCTTCAGCGCCGGCTGAAGCTCGGACGCGTGATGGGAACCCTGGTCCTGTATGTGATCATTTTTTTGGTATTTTTTCTGCTTCTGGCTTTTTTGATTCCCACGGTGATTTCAGAACTCATTCATCTGTTTCAGGTCATTAAGACCGCATTCCCCGTGTTCCTGGACAAGCTGGCCCGCCACCCGTTTCTCAATATCGATGCGGCCTGGATGGATCTGCTCGCCGACAAGATCCGGCAGATTCAGGTGGATTATGAGAAAATCGTTCAGGACATCCTGCCGGGCCTGAAACAGATGGCCGCGGGCGGTTTCCAGGCGGTGGAAACGGCGACCAAGGGTTTTTTCAGCGGCATCGGATCGGTGGTCGGCTTTTTCTCTTTTCTGGTTTTCGTGGGCATTATCAGTTTCTATTTTATTATCGACTGGGAAAAAATCGGGCCGACCCTTCGAAAGATGGTTCCGCCGGAACATCGGGAACAGGTCTTTTCCATTTTACAAAAGATGGATACGGCCGTGGGCGGATTTCTCCGGGGTCAGTTGACCGTCTCCCTGATCGTGGGCACCCTGTTCGCTTTCGGCCTTTTCGGCATGGGCTTCATCGGTTTTCCGGCCCTGCGAAATTACTGTATCCTGATCGGCACGGTGGCGGCCATCGGCGGGTTCATTCCCTACCTGGGACCCATCATGGGGGTGACCCCGGCCATTTTAATCATTCTATTCACCGGCGGGGTTCCCTGGAGCGTCAAGCTGATCACACTCCTGACGGTCCTTACCCTGTTTGCGGTTATTCAGGGAATTGAAGGGTTCGTTCTTCAGCCCAAGATCGTCGGAAAGGGGGCGGGGCTTCATCCGCTGGTGGTGCTTCTGGCGCTGATCGCCGGGGCTCAGTTCGGGATCGGCGGAATGATCGTAGCGGTGCCCATCGCCAGTATTACCCAGGTGCTGGTGCGGGAATTTTACTGGTATCCCATTCAGCAACGGGAGGCGGCTTTGGCGGAATCCGCCGATGTATCCCGGGCCTCAAAAGAATAGTCCATGGCCACCCGGGAACTTCTCTTCGATTTATTCCGAAAGCGCCTCGAAGCACTTGCGGATGAAAAAGGGTTGTCGAATCCGGAAAAGGAGGCCATTATAAAAACCCTGCGGCATGCCATGGCCAACCCTTACATGACGGAGGATCAAATCTACCAGGAACTGATCCGAAAAACAACAGGTTAGATGCGGATTCAGCGGCTGGAACTGAAAAATATCGGCTGTTTCGGCCGGGCTGATTTTGAATTCGGCGACGCCACCCTCATTTTCGGAGAAAACCGAACCGGGAAGTCGACCCTGGTCTACGCCCTGTTTTTCGCCCTATTCGGCCGTCACTTGAATGGGGGCTTGACACTGAAAGATCTTTGCACCAAGGGAGAACCTTCCGGCGGAGCCCATCTTTTTTTTACGGAAAACGGTTCTGAATACCGGCTTCATCAGTCCACCGACGGGCTGCCGAACCTGCATGAAAAATCGGACCCCGAATCAGACTGGCGGCCGGTGAAAGTGGCTGATTCGGAAGACCTTCGCGGGTTGATTCCCCTGAGCCCGGAAACCGCCGCGCTGACCGCTTTTTTCCGGGAAAGCGAACTGATCTATTTTCTGCAGGACATCCCCAAATACAATAAAACCCTGCTCCAGAGCCTCATCGGCATGGACGATATCCTCATCCTCAAGTCCCGGTTTAAAAAAGCCTGGGCCAAGGCCCGGGAATTCAGAAAAGGGGTCTCCAAGGTCACCCCGCCTCCCCAACCGGACCCTCTGGAAATCGAACTGGCCCGCCGGCAGCTGGCCAAGGCGGAATCCTCCCTTCGGGAGATCGAATCCGAATACCGGGCTTCCATTCGGTCGAAGGGGAGCACCCCCGCCGTGACCCGATTGCTGCAGCAACAATATGAAGAAAAGCGGACACGTCTTGAACAGGCCCGTGAGCAGAGACAACGCCACCCTTCTGTCGATGAATTGGAACAAAGGAAATCGCAGATTCAAGGCCGTGTATCGGCTGCGGAACCGCTTCGCCGGTCCGCCGACGCGCTTCAGCACCGAATCGGAAGCAAAACCCGGGAAGCGGATCAGGTCCGCACCCGAATGGAAAAACTGTCCCGGCTGGAACGGAATTCGACCTGCCCGGTATGCGAGCAGGAACTTCCCGCCCAGCGGTTGGCGGAAATGATGCGGGAGATGGAAAAGCGTTCCGCCGCAATCGAAAAAGATCGACGATTGCTGGAAAAGGAGCTGGCAAAGAATCGAAGATTGGAAAGGGACCTGGAATCCGCGAAAAGCGCTGTTCAGGAGCTCGATGATCAGATTCGCCGTCTGCGGGAATTGGAAAGACGCATCGGCGACCTGAAAAACCAGGTAAAGGGATTGAAATCCGATTTGTCTTCTTTCGAAGCCCACGGAATCGAGGCTGAGGGGCCGCCTGTCCGTGAAAACACTTTGGCGGAAGGATCGCCCTTCGAAAAAAGACCGGAATCTTTGGAAGCCCGGCGGCGGAAAGCCCAGGAGGCCGTCATTCACAACAAAGTCCTGCTGAGACAATATGAGGAACGGATTCAGCGCAATACGGAGAACCAGGAAAACCTGGATTTGGCTGAAAGAAATGTGCTGATCTGCGCCGCCGCCCATCAAGCCTTTGAGGAGGCGGTTCAGATGCTGGGCGGCAGAATGCTGGAGCGGGTGCGCCGAAGCATCGAGATCTGGTCCCGCCATTTTACCTTTCTTCATCGCTTCGATATTCAGATGACCGACCGAGAGCTGTTGCCCATCATTCAAGCCAAAGGCTACCATTATAAACTGAACCAGATGAGCAAAAGCGAACGGATCTTCCTGTATCTGATGCTCAAACTGGCCATCGGAGAAGCCCTGGGCCATCTCGGACTGTTTATTCTGGATGATCCCGCCGACGGGCTCGACCACAAAAGAAAACAGACCCTGGCCTATCTTCTGGCGGAAGTAGCCAAGAAGCGTCAGGTGATCGTCACTACCAACGACCCCGTTTTCGCCGACCTTTTCCCGAAGGCATGGCGGATTCATCTCTAAGGGTGTTCCACTCGGCCATAAACATCTAAAGCGGATTCCGGACGAAGAAATAAAGATTGAATCCGGATTTTCAGTGTCAGAAACGGCCGTGGAAACCCGCGGTTTCTCCTTGACTCACCGGTTCTTCTTCTCCTATAAGGAAAGAATGGAGAACCCCCCGCGGCGCGATTAAAAAGCCGCCGCATCATCGATTTATAAAAGGCTGCCGTCCATGATTAAGGTAAAAGAGATCATGACCCGTGAGGTCCTCACGGTGACCCCCGACACGGAGATCACCCAGGCCACCAAACTCCTCATCGAAAACCGGATCAATGGATTGCCGGTCGTCGACGAAGAGGGAAAAATCAGGGGGATTTTGTGTCAGAGCGATTTGATCGCCCAACAGAAAAAGCTTCCCCTGCCGTCGTTTTTTACTTTTCTAGATGGTTTCATCCCCATGACCTCCATGAAACAGCTGGAGAAACAGATTCAAAAAGTCTCCGCAACCACCGTGGCCCACGCCATGACCCCCAACCCGGTGACGGTGGACCCGGAAACGCCCATCAACCATGTGGCCGCTCTCATGGTGGACAAAAATTACCATACGGTTCCGGTGGTTGAGGGCGGAAAATTGGTGGGTATTGTGGGAAAGGAGGATATCCTTCGCACATTGACCTCCGGCACTGAAACCGTTATCTGACACGCGAACCCGATTTTAAAAAGGGACAACCGATGAAAAAGCTGATTCCGGTCATGATGATTTGGCTGCTCACGGCGGGCGTATCCTTTTCGGTCCCCCCCCCCAATTTCGGCTGCGGCCTCCGGAGCATGGTATTTTAAAATCAGAAAAGGGTCCTTTTCCCAGTCAGTGCCGTGACCACCAACGCTTTGTTCGGTAATCAGACCTTCGGAATCACGTCCGGCACCCTCGGCTGCGATCGTCCCGGAACCCTGGTACACAACCAGGCGGCGAACCGGTTTGTGGCCGAAAATATGGACAATCTGGCCATCGACATCGCCACCGGTCGGGGAGAATCTCTTCAGACCCTGGCGGAAATCATTCAGATGCCGGTTGTCAAACGGCCGATTTTCTTTGCCACCCTTCAAACCAATTTCGATAATATCTATCCCAACCCCCAGGTCACCCACGATTTTGTAATTCAACAGATCGCCCGGATTCTTGAAAGGATTTAGGCAGCGAGCCGCTTTCTTTCGAATGGTTTTCCTGCTGGTCGGGGTCTCTCTGGCCGGCTGCCTGGCAGACACCTGCCGGGGAGAGGAATTCGGCCAACATTCTCACCTGAAAAATCTCCTCCAGAAGGCCGAGGCAAAACAGCTATACCAAGATAAATACTGGTGGATTCTGCTTCACTATCGCCAGAGGTTTTCAAAAATCGAGAGCCGAATCGATGATCCCGCCTTTTTCCTGGCGCCGGAGGGGAAAACCGACCCCCGCGCCGAGTTGCGAGCCACTCTCACCGCCTTTTTTGAATCTCCTACTCCGGAAAAAGAACACCCGGCCTGCCGATTCATCGCCCGGTTTCACTGGATAGCCGAAACGCTGGATCTCGATTTCTCCCGTTTTCCCGTTCGCCGATGCCAAGCTTTTGAACGGGTTCTCTCCGATCTTAAACCACGGTCGGCTGCGCTGGTATTTCCGACCTATCACATGAACAATCCGGCCTCCATGTTCGGACATGTATTGCTCAAGATCGACACCACCGCAGAGAGCGATCTGCTGTCTCAAGCCGTCAACTACGCCGCAAGCACCCCGGAAACCAACGGATTGCTGTTTGCCTTCAACGGGCTTTTCGGGGGGTATCGGGGATACTACGCCATCGAGCCTTATTATCGCAGAATCCGGGAATACGGCGACATCGATCAGCGGGATATCTGGGAATACGAATTGACCCTGAGCCAAAGCGAAATCCTGCGCATGCTGCGGCACCTTTGGGAACTGCGGGGGCAATCGCGGAAGATCTATTCGGATTATTTTTTTCTGAATGAAAACTGCGCATACAATCTCTTGTACCTTTTGGAAGCGGCCCGTCCCTCGACCGATCTTTTTCCGATTTTCTCATTCTGGGTGTTGCCGGTAGATGTCATTAAAGCGGTTCAAGGGGCCGGACTCATTCGAGAGGTCCGGTACCGGCCTTCCCCGATGACCCGTATTCGGCAACAGGCCGCTCACCTTTCACCGGAAAACCGGAGGATCGCCGTTCAAATTGCCGAAGGACCTCTTCCGGTGGAGGAATTGAAAACCAGTTCCTTTTCACGGGTGGAAAAAATCCGCCTTCTGGACCTGAGTGCGGAGTACCTGAAATATCGATATACGCAGGGGGAAATCCCACAAGACCGGTATCGAAAAACCCTTCTAGAGGTCCTCAGGGCCCGCAGCCGGCTGGGGACCGGCGAACCCGTGCCCGACCCGGCGGCGCCGCCTCGGCCGGACAAGATTCAGGAAGCCGGCCGAATCACCCTGGGAACGGGGTTTCGGGGCGGAGATCCGTTTCTGGAGATCGGTTACCGCCCGGTCTTCAGCGATCTGCTCGACGCCGAATTCGCCGCCGGGCAAGGCGCCCGGATTGAATTCCTCAACACCCGCATCAGATATTATCCCGATGATCGACGTCTGGCATTGGAAAACCTGGACCTGATTCATATCCATTCCATATCCCCCCGGGATCGATTCTTCCGGCCCGTTTCCTGGAAATTCAACCTGGGCCTGCACCAGGCGTTACGAAAGAACGGGGATGAATCCTCGGTGGTTGAGTTCAATACCGGCGGCGGAATGGCCTATTCCGCCGGATTCCCCGGAACCTGGTTCGGGTTCCTGGAACCCCGGATCCAAGCAGGGGAAACCCTGGAAAAAGGATACGCAGCCGGAATAGGCGTTTCCGCCGGGCTGTTGACCCCTGTTGCGAAGGGGTGGAAGTCCCTGGTATATGCCCGGCACACCTATTTTCCTGCGGGTGATGATCATCAACATTCGGAAGTATTCTGCTCTCAGCACCTCCGGCTGTCCCGGAATCATGCCTTGGAACTGGACTTACACTGGGAGAACGCATATGATCGGGGTGTTTTGGAAACCGCCCTGCAGTGGCATATTTTCTTTTGATCCGGAGGAGAGGTGAAGGAATCCATTCAATTTTTTCGAGATTATATCAACGAATGTATTCACGATTTGCGGGAATCAGGCCCCGCTTCTCGCAATGCCTGTCTGGCCGCGGCCGATAGAATTCGGGAAAAACGGCATGAGCAGGAAATCCCCGGCCTTTGGGAGCACCCCCCGCTCATGCTGACCGCCACGATAGACGACGGATGGGGGCACGGCCTGGAGGTCATTCATCGGTTCGCCAAAGCAGCAGGTCTGGAGTGTATCCCCCTCGGGCTGCTTCTCAATCCCGAAAAAATTATTGAGGAATGCCGATCCCATCGACCGGACCTCCTCGGTTTGACTGTGCTTCAATTCGATTCCGAAGAGGCCCTGAAACGGGTTCGAAAAGAGGTCCCGAACCGCACCCGAATCGTGGCCGGCGGGCCGCTTTTCCGGGCCGATCCCGATTTCGCCCAAAGGACCGGTATGGATGCGGCCGTGCGGGATGCCGCCGGCTTTTTGGAGTTCCTGTTGGAGACGGAGCTGTGAAATTGTCCCTTGACCATTGATCCCCCTTTGTGTATCAATTCATTTGAAATTACAGGAAATATTCATTCGATCCATAAAGCACAATTTTTTCGGATCATTGAGGGAATAACGGGAGCGGGAATTACGAGGCGGGAATGACGGGCTTGCTGCGGGACCGCCGGAGTACTCAGCATTCGGACCAGGAGGCGAGATGGAAAAAATCAATATTTCGGAAAAACTTCGCACCTTTGACAAGTATTGGCAATCCAAGCAGGTTACCGATTTCAACAGTCAGTCGGTGAAACTGGTTAAACTGAAGGGCGAATTTGAATGGCATCACCATAAAGCGGAAGATGAGTTTTACCTGGTGCTCAAAGGGCAGCTCAACGTCGAGCTTGAAGATGAATCCGTGGTCCTGGATGAAGGGGACCTGTTTGTGGTTCCCCGCAACCGAGGCCATCGCCTGCTGGCGGCTCAGGAAGTACATTTGATGATCATCGAGCCGAAATCGACCCTGCACGGAGAGACCGTTAAAAAGGAGCTTGAAAAACCCGGGACTGAACCTGCGGAGAGTTGATTTATTCCAAACGGGTACTAAATTAAGCGCTGTAAACCGCCGATTCCCGAAAGGTTTTCCTTTCGTGCAAAGGGACCCTTCTTTATCAATTCCATCGGATCGGCTGGCCCTTACCCCCTAAGGAAAGGAATATGTCATGAAAAGATTACGAGCAGTTCCTGTATTCGGAATGATCGGCTTTCTGATGATCCTTGCGCTTTCTCTGCCGGCCGGCGCCGCGCAAACCTATAAAATCGACCCGGTCCATTCATCGGTGATATTTCGAATCAAACATCTCGATATCACCTATGTATACGGGCGTTTCAACACGCCTTCCGGAACCCTCCGCTTCGATCCCGACAACGCAGCAAACAATGTCGTCGACATGTCCGTTGAAGCCGTCAATGTCGATACCGACAATTCCAAACGGGACAAGCATCTTCAAAGCGAAGATTTTTTCCACGTGATCAAATACCCCTACATTTCCTTTAAAAGCAAATCTTTCAAAAAAATCGAAGCGGATCTATACGAAGTAAGCGGAGATTTGACGCTTCACGGCGTCACCAAACCGATGACGGTGACCGCCCGTCACACCGGCTCGGGTGAAGATCCCTGGGGCGGGCGACGGATCGGATTCGAATCCACCTTTTCGGTCGACCGGACCGACTTCAGCGTCACCGGCTCACCCGACAGCGTGGCGAATACGGTTCAAGTCACGGTCAGCGTGGAAGCCATTCGCGAAGAGGAATAGATTACCCCCGTAACAGCGGCTGAATGAAATGGGTCCGCCGCTGTTCTTCCATATTATTAACGATCGACAGAACAGACTCGGAAAAGGATATGAACCACAATTTTTTCTCCGGATTACGATCGCTTTTCGCCGCCTGCCTTCGAACACCCCTGCCCGCCATCCTGACGGCCGCCTGTTTATTGACGGGTGCTCTACCGCTTTGCGCAGCCGACACCGATTGGATTGGAAAATCCCGAACGGTCCAAGTGAATGTCGGAAACCTCTATTCTCGACCCTTTGAAACGGCTTCGGTGATCGACACCCTCCGAACGGGCGACCCGGTCACCATTCTCGCAAAGGAAGGAGAGTGGTTCATGGCCAAGCTTCCGGACCAGCGCCTGGGGTGGGTGCATCAGCGCCTGTTTACGGAGACTGAACCGGCCCCGGCCTCAACCGATACGCCGGCCCCGGGCCCCGCATCAGAACCGGTCGATACCGAAGATATCCTGCCGCGTCTGGCACTCCGGGTAGACAGCGGGTGGGTTCGAGAAGCACCGTCCTCCCAAGCGGAGCCCAAATTCTCGCTCAGCAAAGGGGAAATCGTTTCCGTAGTGGATACCATGGAGGGGTGGTATTACATTCGGCTCGACGACGGCAGAAACGGGTGGGCCTATCAGGACCTGTTTCGACCGGTCGAAGACCAGCGAGCAGGCTCAATCCCCGAATCGGTTCAACCCCCGACCCCGAAGGGACCCATCCCCGGGGATGTTGAATCCCCCCTGTTCGAGGCAAGATTGAAGGTGGATTCGGGAAGGGTCCGGACACTCCCCACGACCAACTCCGGAGTCAAATTCGGGCTCCAAAAGGGGGATACCGTCTCCGTGATGGATATCCGGGACGGGTGGTATTTTATTCAAACCCGGAACGGAGAATCCGGATGGGCCTATCACACCCTGTTCTCTCCGCCGCCCGAAGGAGTTTCCACCGGGACATCCGGCGAATCGGAAGCGGAGCCGATGACCGATTCGGAAGAACCCCCGGTGGTGACCGCCGGCGACCCTCTTTTCAGGGCACGGGTCAAGGTGGATTCCGGCCGGGTTCGGGAAGCCCCCACCACCGAATCGCAAATCAAATTCGGGATTCAGAAGGGCGACACCGTTTCGGTGGAGGACACCCGCGACGGCTGGTATTTCATTCGGTTGGAGGGGGGTCCATTCGGCTGGGCCCACCAGAGCCTGTTCAGCCTGGATCCGGCGGTGGACGATGAACCCAAAAAGATCGAAGGCATTCGATTTGAAGACGGCCCGGCCGGAGAAGAAAAGATCATCTTTTCACTCAACGGGTTTTATCCGCCCAAAACCTTTGCATTGGATGAAGAGGTGCCCAAGGTGGTCTGCGATTTCATCAATACGCGCCTGGGTCCCGATCTGGGAAATTCCATTGCGGTGGGAGGGAACCTGGTGCGGAAAATTCGAATCGGGTATCATGAATCCCCCGAAAAAAAGGTCCGGGTGGTGATCGATCTTTCACCCGATCAAAAATACAGTGTGGAGCAGGTTTTTTATAAAAAAACGAATCTCTACACCCTGACCTTCAAAAACCTGGGTACCCCCGTGCAATAACGGTCTACATCAGGTCCGGTCCGAGAACGGCGGCGGTCCGAACCTCCTCCGCGTAGTACCAGTTCAGAGAGGGAATTCCGTGAAAGAAAATGATGCGGGGTTCCCCTTCTCTTTGGACTTCCTCCAGCCCGGATTCCTTTCGCATGATCTTATCCACCACCGCCTGAACCGGAAAGAGTTCCAACTGAAGCGCCGAATCGGTGGAAAACGCCTCCAGCGGCATCCCCAACTGGCTGGAGCTGACCACCACCCGCCCCTTTTCATCCAGCATAAAGCTTTCCACCACGCCGACAGCGCCGCTTCGGGTCAGTGCATCCTGAATGATGGTGGTATAGGTGACGTCCATCCCCGCCACGCCGAGCATACGCCCGTTTTTGTCATAGATCGCGGTGGCGCAGGGCAATACCCGGCCCAGCCCCTGGACATCGATATACGGGTTTCCCCAGGACACCGCTTCCTTATGGGCCCCGAATCGGTACCAGGGCCGAAGCCTCGGGTCATACCCTTCCGGGTAGCGACCCTTGCCCGGATAGGAATACATCACCCCGGCTTCCAGGCCGAGAAAGACCCAGCTCACCGGCAGGCCATGAATCGTTATGCGGCGTCTGGCCTCCTCTTCCGATAAAGGTGCCGAATTGCCCCGGCTGTTCAGCAGCATTTGACGAAAATGGTACCGCAAAGGGGCCAGCCGCTGCATCAGCGGACGCACCTGATCAGGGGTCACCCCCGGCGCCAGTTTGACCACCGGGTAGTCGACGCTCACCGGCTGACCGTACAAAGGGGAAAGCGCCAGGTCCGCGGGGGCTCGCCCGGGATTCAGAAAGTCGGATTGCCAATACAGCCGCTCCCGGTTTTCGGGGGCGTTTTCAATCAGATAGAGGGCATCATCCGCCAGATTGGCCAACTGATCCTCCAGCCGCATGAACCGGCTGTCGATATAGTGGGCCTGGGCCGACACCTTGGTCAGCAGGTGGGTCAATTTCTTTTCCCGAATTCGTCCGTTTTTCATGGCCACCTGTTTGCTCACCAGGTTCCAGATGGTCACCCCGGAAGAGATCAGCAGAAACGACAATACCACGATGGCGGTGAGGTGGCGGTGTTTGTTCATCCATCGCCACATCTTGCGGGGAAGATTGTCCGGCAGCTGGGACACTTCGTCTCCCCGAAGGAAACGGCGTACGTCGTCGGCCAGAATGGACACACTCGGATACCGGTCCTCCGGGTCAAAGGCGGTGGCCTTCCGAATAACGGCTTTGAGCTCAGGAGCGATCTTCTTTTCCGGAAGCATGTGGGTCAGCTGGTTGATCTCTCCCTCTTCGGCCCACGCCAGCTTTTTGGTCATGTCACCGGGCCGGGCCGGCTTCAGAGTCACCAATTCATACAGCATGACGCCCAGGGAGAATTGGTCGCTGGCCTGCCCCACATCCGGAAGCCCTTTGACCTGTTCCGGAGAAATGTATCCCGGGGTCCCGACGACACTCCCCAGTTCGGTGCCGCCGACATACAACTCCGATTTCCGGGCCGCCACCTTCTGAATCCCGAACAGGGTCTCGGGCATTTCCTTGACCCGTTTGGCGATGCCCCAGTCCATGACATAGACCTCGCCGTAATCACCCACCATAACATTGGAGGGTTTCAGGTCCCGATGAATCACCTCCTTGCTGTGGGCATAGATCACACCGTCGCAGGCCTTAAGGAAATATCCCAGCCGGGCATTGAGATCCAGTTCGGAGGGAAGTTCGGCTTTGGGATCTTCTTTAAAGACCTGTCTCGCCCGGGTGATGATATCGGTCAAAGTCTGGCCTTTGATGAGCTTCATTACAAAGGAGACGTTTTTTTCATCGGTATCCGGCTCTTTGACCGTATAGAGGGGAACGATATTGGGATGATCCAGCTGGGCGGTGATCTGGGCTTCTCTCAAAAAATAGCTTAAGGCGGCCGGGGATGCCGCAGCCTCCTTTTTGAGCACCTTGACTGCGACCTTGCGCAGCAACTGAGTGTCCTTGGCCAGTTTAACCTCGCCCATTCCCCCTTCGCCGATGCTGCCCAGATCGAGATACCGGGCTTCCATTTTTCCGAAGCGGTCGAACACCTCTTCGGAAAAATTGATCTTGGTATCATCCTCGGCATGTTCCCCGCCGTTTTGACCGACAACGGGGGAGCGCGGTTCTTTTAAGGGTGAAACGATCGGTTCCGATGGAGGGATCACCTGAAAAACGTGCTTGCAACTGGCACACCGTAATCTGGTTCTCCCTTTTTTGATGAGTTGATCATCAATATTGAAGCTGGTTCCGCACTGGTCGCAACTAACGATCATGAAGATGCCCCTTATCCAGGAAGAAAGGGCCGATGCCCTTCAACACGATTTATCGCCGACGCCTTCTGAAATCTACCGGGAATTGGCTTGTACTGTAATAAGTTTATGAATGAATTTCAACACAAAAGGAGGTGTTTGGACAGGAAGATCTAAAATGAAGAAGATGGAAAAAAAGAAGAGGCAGGAAGGATTTCTTATAAAAGCCGATCAGGAAAGATCGATATCCCAGTTCCACAACCCCTTCCTCTGTTTCAGGTGGATCTGCCTGGGCAGGGGTTCCTCCAAGAATACAAACAGGGAATAGCCCGAGGCTTGAAGCATCTCTTTTTTGTTGCTCAGATCCAGTTTCCAATTGGGGTATACCCAATACTCGGAGCCATGCTGGTGCAGCCAGGCCTGTTCCCCTTTCGGGCTGGCAAACCCGAATTCGGGCTTCAGGTCATCCGGGCGGACCCTGGAGATCGACAGCGGCCAGTTGCCGGAGAGGACAATCCCCAAGGGGAGCCGGCTTTGTTCCGGCAGGCCCGAAGCATCCTGGCCGCCCAGTTCGGGGCTGACAATAACGCCGTCGAACCCCATGGCCGCCAGGACATCAATCGCCCACCCGTTGGCGATATTGCAAAAGGGTCCGGCCCAGAAGGATAATTTTCGATTTATCTGGGGAAACAGCGCCGGTTGCCAGGGCGCATTGAGCACGAACACCCGGGCGCCTTTTTTCAGTAAATCATGAATCAGAGACGTCCAACGGTCTTCCTCCGAAGGCCAGATCACCGGTGGTAGCCACCACCAGACGGCGGCAACATCTATTTGGAGCGCCTCCAGGTCCAAATCCGAGGAGAGCCATAGCCCAAAAGGGCTGTCGGAAAATCCCGGTTCCGGAAACCGCCACACCGGCAAATCCAATTGAGCAAAGGAAATCGGCCTCTTTTGGGACATGTCGGCACGGAAGCGGGAAGTCCCCACCTTCTGGTTTTTAAGGGTATTGAGTTCTTTATCCAAATCGATTAATAAATCTTGAAGGGCTTTTTCACGCCGATCGATCAGGAAAACCGGCGTATTCTTGGGCGGGATTTTCCGGAACCTGCGATGGATGTATAAACGTCCTTTTTTGGGCACATATTTGACCGCTCGAAACACCGTATGGCCGGGTCCATCCTCATATCCGACCCGAAGCAGGTCTCCCGGAAGCAGTTCCTCATGAGGAACGATAAAGGGCTGTGCTCCGCCGCCTTTCATCCGTGCAATCAACCGCCCGGACCCGGTCTGGTCCTCTGGGTTGATCGGGTTTTGGGGCCGCTGGGGCAGAAAATGGTAATGGGTGCCCGGTCGACCGAGGGCCTGTTCAAGCAATCCCAGGGCCACCTTCTTCATCTGCGGATCACCGGCATGGTCCCGAAGCATTTTATAGGCCGAAACGGTGTAGTAGACATAGTGCGGCCCTTTTTTACGACCTTCGATCTTCCAGACCCGAATCTTGGGAATCGACAGCAGGACTTTTGCCAGAACATCCAGGCTCAAGTCCTGACAGGAAAAGAACCGTTTCGTCTCCTTCTTTTGAGTATAAAAACGTCGGCAGGGTTGGACGCACCGGCCTCGTAGCCCGCTTTTCCCGCCCATATAACTGCTCCAGTAACATCTTCCGGATATGCCGTAACACAGGGCGCCATGGACAAAGACTTCCAGGTCAAGCCCATCCGGGCAGGCGTCGGCGGTCTGTTTGATTTCATCGATATTCAATTCCCGCGGGAGCACCACCCGATTGATCTCCGATCCGAACTTCTGGTGAATGATATTGAGTGCCGCCGGAAAGCTGACATTGGCCAGTGTGGACAGGTGGAGTTTTCCTGTAAATCCGATTTGCCGCGCCAGACGGATCAAGGAAAGGTCCTGGATGATGAGGGCATCCGGCCGGACCCATCGGTTCAATTGATCCAGGAATGTACCGGCGGATTCGATGTCTGCCGGCTTTAGTAAAGAATTGAGGGTGATGTAAACCTCGGTTTTCCGATCATGGGCCAATTGCACCAGGGAAGCCATTTCGTCCAACGAAAAATTCGGTGCTTCCATACGGGCGGAGAATTGCTTGAGCCCGCAATAGACCGCATCGGCGCCAGCCGCCAGTGCAGCTAAAAAAGAATCCTTGTTTCCGGCGGGCGCAAGAATCAGGGGAAGGTTCAGTTTCTCGATTTTGGATGTCATGAGTGAGATTATTCGGATAGACGCTGTTGGGAAAGTTCACGTATAACATCTCCGGTGAGAATAAGTTCGTTTTTTTCTTCGTCCCAGATCTTTTCCTTCGTATAAACTGCGATGTCGTCAATACTGCCGATAAAGCCATTCGGATTAGCCCCACCATCGGGTTGGCCGTTCCAATTACCAATCCTAACGAGGTTTACGTTGGGAATGGGATCCATTTGAACGCCTGTCTGCTGATCCTCTGCACCCACCTGAACACCATCCAAATAAAAAAGGAACCCGTTTTGGCGAACGATTACCACCACAAAATGCCACTCATCATCGTCCGCCGGAGATTCACTGCGAAATTCCAGGGGGGTCATCGTATCCGCTCCGGCCTGAAAAACCGCCCGCCCCTCTTCATTGGCGGACAAAAAAAGACCATGCTGCACAGGCTCGTCATTATACGCGATCCCGAAAATCCGGCGGTCCGAGCTGCCCAACGGGGGCGACTTGAACCACAGGCTTACAGCATAAGGATATTGGTTGATTACCTCTCCGGATTCCTCATCATCATAGCCGATATGAATGTATTCGTCTTCTTCTAAGGTAAGGGCACGGTCCGGGCAATCAAATCGATCCGAAACAAAATCAAAATCAATATTAGAATCTTCGTTTTTAGGAAAAACGACATCAAAAGGCTCAATGGCTCCTGTAATGAAGCTCGTATTTTCAACAGAAGCGTCTGAAAACGGAAAAAATGCCGCCGTATCGATTTCCGGACAAAACTGTTTCCCGAAATGAACGATCCCCTGGTAGATACGAACCTCATCAATTATTCCCTTGAAAAAATTATGGGGATTTCCATTTCGATTTTCCGAACCCAGGAAGAGGTTTTTTACAACCTCCGGGAGCATTTCCGATCCATCGTATTCGTTTTCAGATTCGTTCGGATTCACGTCACTAATGAAACAATTGTCTTTGGAAATCTTAAAAATTTTTGTGAAAGCATCAAAGGACACCCAGACAAATTGCCACTGGCCGAAATCCACGGGTGCACCGGTTCCTTCTTGATCTCCGTATGCCCACACCCATCTATTCCCATTAATTCCAATGCTGAACCGGCTTTGACCGTCATTGACACCGAGTACAATACCTTCCGTACCCGGATCAGGTTTAGCCCAAAAAGCGACGCTAAAGGAATTGCTGTTGCCGATTCCGCAGAATGGCTGAAAATCGGTTTCCCCGTAATCTCCTCTATCAAAAAAGAGCCCCCCTCCTATTTTGCCTTCGCAGGTCCGAATCGCCCCTTTCGGGAACGCTAAATTTCCGCTGTATTCATCTTTCAGTGGAAAAACCGGATTGGGCGAAGGAAGGTTGAAAGACCAATAGCATGGAAGCGAGGCTGAATAGGAATACTCCAGAGTTCTCGAAACCTCAAACAATGTGCCCTCCCCTACGATACCAGTGGATTGGAGCCTACAATCATCATACGCAATTCGAAAACCGGATGTGGAAATGGGTTCTGGATCGGTCGGAGAGGAGCTGTCATCAAAAATCTGAAAAAGACCGTTTTCATTCTGCGAAATGGTTAAATAACTATTCTCGGGCAGCTTGACCAGTTTAGAATACCGTATCCCCGATTCAGCGAGATGGTGGGCACGATTTATATTGCTCACGTTGACGGTGGTGAGGGATGAACTCGCGGAGAAGGAGAGAATCCCCGCTGTCAAAGCCGACAGCAAGGTAATGGTTACGATCAGGGTTATTAAAATGGAACCCTTCGCCTCTTTCACTTGCCGCTTCATCGGCCTTCCACCAATCCTCTCAGGAACACCCGCGTTTCCAACTGATGGGTGGTGTTTTGAGGGCCGTTCAACTCTAATTGAATGTCCACCAGTTTGGTATTTTCAGAAAATCCCGCTGTGAGATCGGAAGGGTCCGGTTTCGGGTCATCATATTGGTCATAATAGGCCAGTGAGAAATCTTTCACATTGTCCAGCAGCAAATCATCGTTTAAAAAAATTTGTCCAAGGTCCGCTTGAAAGCTCAATGTATAGTTTTGATTCTCCCGAAAATAAGAAATACCGGAATGGGTCGGGGTGGGTAAAGCGACAATTTTGGTAAGAAACTGGAATTCCTTAGTAATTCGGGAGATGGCGATTCTACCTTTTTGAACCATTGCGGAGCCTTCCTTGGCAACCACATACCCATCGACGATGTGAACGATGCCCATGCCCGCAATAGATCCGATGAATCCCATGATGATCAGAGAAGCGATCACCTCGATCAAGGTAAACCCGTTCTGTTTCGATTTATGGGAAAGCATTTCTCAAAACCACTAATAGGATGTGGTGAATAGTGTCGTGATCGATTCGCCCTGGTCGTTCTGTATGGTCAGTTTCAGCAGATTTTCAGGTTCTCCTGCCGAAACCGGGATTTCCAAATTATTTTCGAACCGGATAAATTTTAGCTCTTTGATCTCATATTGCCCATAGGATGAAACACCCGATTCCTCTCCCGGTTGTTGCGCCAAATTGGAAATTAGGGGTTCAAGCTCTCCTTTGTATTCTCTCCAGATGACACCACCGTCTTCGATCACATTGTTCTCATCGGACGACCAATTCGGCTCGATTTCGCCACTGATTCCTCCCGAAATACAAATAAACAGATGACCAAAGGGAATCGCTTTAGACGCTATTATCTCATTCTCTGAATAGCCTTTCAGAGGTTCCCATTGGGGATACGCTTCCCTTCCGACGATCGTGTAGTAATCGGAGGTAATATTTTCCATGACCCGCTGCAAATCCAGGGATTTCTGGTATGATCCGATCGGCAGAACCGCCTGATTTACAACGGCAAAATAAGAAAACAACATTGAACCGAGTAAAGAAGCGATGATCAAGGTAATAATGGCCTCCAGCAGTGTAAATCCGGATTGCCGATCAACGCATACCATCTTGGATATAACCTGTGTTTTTGATGATTCGGAAGGATTTGGATTGAGCCGTTCTTCTATCCGTCAGGGTCACCGTATAATCCTTATCTTTACTGATTCCACCCCATTTGTCAAAATCCAAATTAAAGACTTTCTCTCCCCCCTCGGCTATAATCTTAATTTCAACCTCCGAATGGATTAAATGGGTCGAACTATTCTCATTTGGAAGTACATAGGTTACATCCGCACTCATATCGGAAACCGTGTAAGTGCCAGCTTCAAAACTGATTCGCAGGTCGTTTTGATCCTTCAATAGGGCAAGTTGCTGTACATACCGAATATTGGATTCTAAAACGCCAGTTTCATAGACCAAATCTTTATTATCGATGTTCTGTCGGCTTAATACGACCAGAATGAGAATGGAAATCAGTAACAATACCGCTATAAGTTCAAAAAATGAAAATCCATTTTGAACTCCAACCCATCTAAAAAGATTAGGGAATTTGAAGGTTTCACTGTTCATCCCGACATCCTTTGGGTTTGGGTTGTCTATTTTTGTAATACTTTCGCCTATAGAAGTATAACTTACCGGAGAGAAGGGAAGATTAGAGTACTCTATTTTCGTTAAATAGAATATAAATTGTAACCCAAAGACCAGATTAAAATGGAGAGGAGAAATTGAATGAAATAATGCACGGGTACTCTCGTCCTGATATTAAGTTATCTGAGGTTGCCGGTTGCCTCCTGATGCTTATTGAATTGCAAATCGAATATTTCCGATTTCAACTACCGTTTGAGCAACCGGAAATAGCAATGAAGGCCCAAACTCCATTGCTATCAGATTTTTTTTAAGAATTAATTTTCCCGATTTAAATTGCTGCCAGAGATCGTCTCAGCCCTTTAGCGGGGAATCGTCTCAGCCCTTTAGTGGGGAAAGGATACATTTATGGCAATATCCAATAAGCGGTTCTTTCCTCGTCGGGGAAGGGACTTCCTTCAGCTCCTTTAGCCGTTATTTTAATACTATCTTTATCTTCCTGCCCTCCATTTGGCTCTCCCCCGGTACTCAAATCAAACGTGAAAACAAAATCACCCTCGATGGAAGGAATAGTGGTATCACTATCGGACCCGGAGCTGGTGTTTTCGTCTCTTGTTTTAAGATCAATCCCGTTTAGTGCATCCAATACATCCTGCGCATTTGGTTCACCACTTAGATCTAAAGCGGCTTTTCCATAAGCAAGAGAGCACAAAGACATCCCTTGGGACAAAGCACTGGCAAATGCTTTTTCTTTTGCTTGCTCGGAAATATCAAAATATTTGGGTACTGCAACCGCCGCTAAAATTCCGAGAATGATTAAGACCGCAATAACCTCTATTAGTGTGAAACCTCGTTCATCTTTAAAAAACCCTTGGTCCTTTTGAATATTCATAGAAATTTCCCCCCTAAGTTATCCCAGTGATTAGAGTATTTTTATTTAACAATTTTACATGCCAAAAACATGCCAATTACATTGCCACGGCAAAGCACACCGAAAAAAATAAAGTGGACGGAATATTAAGATTGGATCTTCCCCCGGAAGTAATCGCCCCTGGATTGAATAGAGCCTGAGAATTCCCAACTCAAAAGTATTCCTCCTGCCTGCTCCTGGGAAGTTCTTCAAAGCGCAAAACGGGCAAATGGCAGATATTTGAAGCTCTATATTCGCCACATTTTTTTGAAGATTCAGCATCATAATTTGCAGCCTAAATAGGCAATATCTCTATACTATTTCTTTTCCCTACTCGTCTTCAAGTAAGCACCTGCAATAAGGATCCCCAACATGTAAAATTATTCTCAAGCCGAAGTCCGTTCCTTAATGGCTTTAACATCTATATCGAATTTTTTAATCCGATGCCAGAGTGCTCTCTCCTTAATCCCCAGCAACTTAGCCGCTTTCACCTGGACCCCATCGGCTTCCCTGAGGGCCTCTTTAATGATTGCAACCTCAAATCCCGCCAGTTGCTCATCAAGTCCGACAAATTTCTTGTCGGATACCGATGCGGGAACTGAATTAAACTCCCGGGCATGAACCATCATCCCCGAACCGATCAGATTTTCAGGAAGATGTCTTGGTTCTATTATGCCATCCTCACACATGACTGCAGATCGCTCAACAATATTTTGCAGCTCCCGAACATTGCCGGGCCACGAATAATTATCCATCATCATCTGGGCCGCCACCGGGGAAAGGGTGACGTGTTTAGGTGCCTTGTTGCAAAAATGCTCCGCCAACACCTGGATATCTTCTCTTCTTTCCCTGAGAGGGGGTAGGTTGAGACAAAATACGTTGAGTCTGAAATAGAGATCTTCACGGAAGCTTCCTTCTTCGACCATTTTGGCCAAATCTTTATTCGTAGCCGCAATAAACCGTACATCAACTCGAATGGTTTTATTTCCTCCGACTCGTTCGAACTCTCGTTCCTGAAGTACCCTCAGAATTTTGGCCTGTGTACTCAGCGGCATATCCCCTATTTCATCCAAAAAAAGAGATCCTTCATGGGCGAGTTCAAACTTGCCGATTTTTGAGGATGTCGCTCCTGTAAAGGCTCCTTTTTCATGTCCAAAAAGTTCGGATTCCCACAAGCCATCTGCAATGGCCACACAGTTCAATTTAATAAAAGGTTTTTCTTTACGTAAGCTTTGCTTGAATATACTCGTGGCTACCAGTTCTTTTCCGGTTCCACTTTCACCCAAAATCAGTACCGTCGAATCGGTGGGAGCCACTTTCGTAATCTGACTGAGTACGCTTCGCATTGCCTTGCTTTCGGCAATAATATCCGGAAAAAGTTGTCTTGCATCCACCATGGATAAAACGGTAGTGACCCGTTTAAACACTCTCTCCCATTCCTCCATTTGGCCTTTTGATTTCTCTCCGGATTCTTCAGTTTCGGGAAGTACCGATTGGGCATTTCGAATGAATTCTTTCAACGGCCTCAGAATGGCCCATACGATCAATAAACCACAGAGAAAACCAACCACAGCAACGATGATACTGCCCCACCCAACCGGGGGTCCGGGGGCCAAATTGTGCTTTATACAATACAGTACCAGGCGATAGATGAGAATGGATGACAGCGTCGCATATCCGGCAAAAATTACAGGGACAATAACATACAGGCTGATATGGTATCTGGAATCTTTCATATTCATGGGGAAAAGTTTAATCGATAAAAAATGAACTACATTTGAGCTTATACTATTTTTGTCATATCCCACATCGGCAGAAAAATGGCGAGAGCAAAAAAGCCGACGACCACGGCCAGTCCGATGGTTAACAGCGGGGTCACCGATTCTGTAATCTCCTTGATGGTATATTCGATCTCCGAATCATAATGCAGAGCGACTTCCTCCAGCATTTCATCCAGCTTTTCCGCCTTTTCACCAACAGCAACCATATTCACCACCATCGGAGTGAAAAATTTCGCGGCTTTCAAGGGATTAGCAATGTTATTGCCGCCTTCGATTTCACTCTCAATTTTTATAAATTGTTTCGAAATGACCGCATTGTCCAGGGTCCCGGATAGAATTTTGAGTGATTCCAACACCTGAACACCACTGAATTGAAGAATTGAGAAAATACTGCAAAACCTGGACATCGTCGATTTCAACAAAAGAGAGCCAAAAAAGGGCATTTTCAATAAAAGCAGGTCTCGCTGATATCGCCCGCGCTCCGTATTTGAATAAGCTATCAATGCCAAAATACCCCCCAGCACTCCTAGAATTCCTATGTACCAGTAATTGACCATGAACTGATACATGAAGAGGCATATCTTGGTAGGCAGAGGCAATTCTATGCCTCGTAACTGAAAGATGCGGACAAATTTCGGCATCACAAACAAAAGCAAGACAAAAAAAGCCACCACCAGGAATAAAACAACCATCACCGGATACCGAAGGGCGGATTTAATTTCCGAGCGGATTCGGAATTCATGCTCCATAATAAAGATCAACCGCTCCATGACTTCCGAAAGTGACCCACTGGTTTCACCCGCCTGAATGACACTGCAATACAAGGGCGAAAAAGCTTGCGGGTACTTTGTAAAAGCCGAAAAAAGGCCGGCGCCCGTTTGAATATCCTGGGACAAGCTGGCTGTGATGCTCTTCAATTTCTTGTGTGCTGTCTGCTTTTCTATGATTTTGAGAAGCTCCGTCATGGGAACACCCGCCCTGAACAAAGTTCGGAATTGCTTGGTAAAAAGAATCAGGTCTCTTGTTTTTACAGGGTTAAATTTTCTTTTCAGCCGTTCCCATTGAAGCCCGAAAGAGTAAGATCGGTTTTTCCGGATATCGGAAGGAATATACCCCTTCGAGAGAAGGTTGTGATTGGCCGCCGCTTCCGAGTCCGCCTCCAGTTCTCCGGAGATTAGACCGCCGCTGTCGTTGTATGCCTGAAATTCGTATTTCGCCATTTCTGTATTAAGTCATTACGACTGATCCGGCTTCTTCGAAGGTCGTAATCCCCATGCGAACCTTTTGGGCGACATTCTGCTTAAGAGTATTCAGCTTACCCGACCGTTGGGCTTCGCGCGTAATATCATTCGCAGACATGTTCTTCAGAATCATCTCCTGAACAACTTCATCGATGACCAGCACTTCGAAAACGCCGGTTCGGTCTTTATAACCGGTATTCAAACAATTAAAACAACCCTTTGCCTGCACAAAGTGGTCCTCATCGCTTCTGGGAAGGCCCCAATACTCCAACAGGGCATCCGGCGGATCGAAAGGCACATTGCAATAGGGGCAAATTTTTCGAATTAAGCGCTGGGCAATGAGAATGAGCAGCACGGATGAAATCAGAAACGGGGCGATTCCCATGTCAAGAAAACGTGTGATCGCCCCGGCCGCGTTGTTGGTATGAAGGGTACTGAGCACCCGGTGGCCTGTTAAAGCCGCCTGAACGGCAATGGTCGCTGTTTCCGAATCCCGGATCTCCCCGACCATGATTACATCCGGGTCCTGGCGAAGTATAGAACGAATACCGCTCGCAAATGTCATACCAGCCTTACGATTCAATTGCGTCTGTCGAATGTTGTCGACCCGGTATTCAACCGGGTCCTCAAGGGTAATGATATTAATATCGGGTTGATTCACTTTCTTCAGAATGGAATACAGAGTGGTCGTCTTACCGCTTCCGGTCGGGCCTGTGCTCAAAAACATGCCGTAAGGTTTATCCATGGCCGATTCCGCCTTTTCCCTATCTGCTTTGGACATACCCAGATCTTCCAAAGAAAAAATACCGCTGCTGGTATCCAGAAGCCGAAGCACCAGGTTTTCCCCATAAATGGTGGGAATTGTGGAAGCCCGGACATTAATCTCTTTGTGGTTCATTTTTATGCTGAAGCGGCCGTCCTGAGGCACCCTCAAAACGGATATATCCATGTCTGCCAAGATTTTGATGCGCGAGATGATGGGCAGGATCATATTTTTAGGTGGAGAGGGTACATTATGAAGTTTCCCATCTACTCGAAAACGAACCTGCACCACATTCTTTTCCGGACTGATGTGAACGTCGCTTGCCCTTTCCCGGATGGCCTGAGAGAGAATTTCATTGACCAGGCGCACAACCGGAGCTTCTTCGGCCATGTTCTGAAGAGAACTCACCTCCAAGTACTCACTGGCCGCGGTTTCTTCAAGATTTTCTACATTGCTTTGAAATTTCAAATCATCCAGTACGCCGCCGATTCCCATGTTTGAGCCATACAGGTTTGTAATAAGATGATTTAACTCTTGTTCCGTACTGATAACCGCCTCGACCTCGTACCCGGTGAGTGCTTCAATGGCTTCTATTGTATCAATATCCAAGGGATCGGGCATGGCCACTTTAAGCAGCCGGCCCTGCCGCTGTAAGGGCGCGGCCTGCATCTTCTGAGCCGTTTCCGCCGGAAGAATTTCGGCTATTTGAATATCGACTGGATAATCCACGGAATTATATCGATTCAATTTTAACTGCTCGGTTAACAAATCCGCAATGTGGACCTCATTAATAAGACCTTGCCAAACGAGGAATTGGCCTAATTTCATATTCGATTTTTTATGTTCGACCAGTACCTGCTCAAGCTGCTCTTCACTGAGGCGCCTTTGTTCCACCAGAATTTCACCTAACTTTTTTCTCAACTAAAAGGACCCCTTGAAGATATTTTTACTGGTTAAGGAACCGGGAGCGTTGCATACAGTCTGGTGCCTTCCGCCCAGCCTTGGGCAACCTTTATGGATTGACCAAAGACTGATTGCAATATGGACGAGCGTTCATAAGCATGCGCTTTGTCAACCAAATATTCATCCAAGACTATCGTAAATTTCAAATCCGAATTCCGGTTCCAATTGGGAATAATTCGAATGCCCGCTTCCTCTCTGGACGAATAGGATCTGAATAATGTGAGTGCCTGGTCCAACCGGCTCGTTTCAGCTAGTTCGATACGAAATCCGTCGAAGACGCCAGGATCTATATCAACTTCGCATGCAGGAAAGGCAACGCGCTCTCCGATTGAGATTCGATGAGGGCTGCCGATATGAGGATTCACCGCTAATACCGCCTTCAGCAACTGAGGATTATAGGCGCCGTAAACATAGCGAACCAATTCACCCAAAGTTTCTCTTTTATTGACAGATAATTGACCCAGAATTTCAGGCGGTTTCGCGATCGATATCGGTGATTCCTTGGAGGTTTTTTTCTCGATTTTGTCTGATAACGAATCAGAAAAGGAAGGAACTGCCGCAGGTGGCGCGTCGTTCTCAGACCGGTTTCGCTCCAGCTGCCCCCCTGTAAATGGGGCAAAGAAAAAAGAAAAAACCACAACTGCTGTCACGGCCAATATACCCGAAGTCAGCCATTTCGGACGTGATTGGGTATGGAACATTCCTCTTTTCAAACATGCATGCACCACTGATCTGACAACTCGAGGTTTATTACGGATAACCATCATCAATAAGGCCTGATGGCATAGATGGATCACCTTTCTGGGATACCCCCCCGTAGTTCGGAAAATAAATATGAGAGCCGGATAGTTGAAAAAAGAGGTTACAGGTCCCTGAAATCCGGCCTTTTCCAGCCGGAATCCAATCATCCGGATCATATCCAAAAAACTGAGAGGATGAAGGCGATGGAACAGGTTAATCCGATCTGCAAAGTTAGAGTATTGGGATAAAACCGATTCGAATTCATTTTGAGCGAAGATGACGATCTGCAGCAACTTATTCTGATTGGTTTCATAATTTAAGAATTCCCGCAAAATCTCTATCAGCCAAAGCGGCATTTTCTGGCCTTCATCAATAATGAGGACCAGCGTTTTTCCTTTTTCCACTCCCTTTAGAAAAAGATGTTGTTTAATTTGCTCCTTTAAATTTCGTTCAATCCCCTTCTCATCGCCGAACCCGGTTGTTTGGATCCCGAATAAATCCACCAAAGTCAAAAGGGCATCTTCAGGTTTTTTGAAGAAAGGATCGAGAATCAAAAGAATTTCGAATTGAGGGTCATCCGAAAATTTGCGGATCAATTGACGGCAGAGAGTGGTTTTCCCGGTGCCCACCTCCCCGATGACCACGTTCAGGCCCCTTCGCAACCTCAGTGATAACTCCAATTTTTGTAGGCAGTCCACATGTTGCGCCGACTGGAAAAAAAAATCGGGATCAGGAGTGTTTGAGAATGGCTCTTTTGTGAGGTTGAGGAGTTTGAAATATTCCATTTAGCAACAAAAAAGAAGAGATGTAAACCGATTCACTGTTGCCGGAAGTGAAAACATTCTACATGAGTTGGAGGTCACTATACATGAATCTGGAAGAATTGCAAATGAAAACTCTGGTGCGCATGGATTGTACTGCTTTTTACAAGGGATCTGCATGAATATGGGGAGTAATGAAAATCAGGATTTCCTCCATATTGTTGGTTTCACTGTTTCGCTTAAACAGGTGCCCTATCAAAGGAATATTCTTCAGCACCGGCACACCGATTTCAGTCTCGCTGTTGGTTTCTTTTCGAAGCCCGCCGATGACGGTGGTCTGTCCATCTCGAAGGAGAACCACCGTTTGGGCCTTTTTGGTGATCACAATGGGATTCCCGAATACCGTATTGCTAAAATCCAGTTCGTCTTTGTTGGTGACGATATTCAATCTCAGCAAACCGCCTTCGATTACATTTGGAGTCACCTCCAACCGCAATACCGCCTTTTTGAACTCGATATTGACCTCCTCGTCCTCGACCGTCTGGTAAGGAACCTCCCTGCCGCTCTCGATAACGGCGGTCTGGTTGTCGAGGGTGGAAATGGAAGGGCTTGAGAGGATATTCAACTTCCCCTCTCTTTGAAAGGCCGAAAGCTGAAGAGCAAGGATATGCCTTCCGATTTTCTGGGAAATAAAACCTATATTGAGCCCGGCGCCCTCACTGACGATGCCGGGTAAGCTTTGAATCAAACCCGGCGAGGGCAACACTAAATTCCGCCCGCCTTCGCTTTCATCCGGGAATAAATCCTCCGCATCCTGATCGGTATCTGTATTGGCCCCGGGGGTTAGCCAGTACCGGCGGTCATCGTTCAGCTGAAGGCGAAGCCCGCCCCACTCCACCCCGAGTTCACGGGCGGTATCCCCGTTGGCTTCAACGATTCGGGCCTCAATCCGGACCTGTGCCGTCGGCCGGTCCAATTCTTTCACAAGCGTTTTGAGCATATCGATCTCATTCCGGGTGGCCTGGATCACCAGAGAATTGGTGTGTTCATCCACCATCACAGAGCCTCGCCGCTCCCTTCGGCCTTCGCCGGCCAGAAGCTGGTTCAACACCTCTCGAAGGTTCTGCGCATCCGTAAAATCGATTTTCACCACTTCGCTGACAAAGGGTGCAACCGCCTCGATTTCTCTTTTTTTCGCCTCACGACGCTGGTGGACATCCAGACGCCGAAATTCATTATTGATATCCTCCAAGGTCAAAATCCGAATGATATCGCCTTCCCATTCGTAACTCAGCCCATAGGTTCGCAAAAGGCTCAAAAATACCCGGTCCCACTGCTGATTTTTGACATTCAATGTGGCGCTCCCGCGCACATTTTCGCTGATCATTATGCTCTGATCCGCGATTCTGGCCAGTGTCCTCAGAAGAATGGTCAAATCGACGTTCTTCATGTCCATATAAATTTTTTCATCCGGAAGCCGTTTTTCTCTTTCCGGGGCTTCAGCCGTTTCATCACTCTCATCTTCGGAACGGGCCGGTTCCAGTGGGGGTGTTTCAGGGATGAGGGGGGGAAGAGAACCAACCGCCGATGACGGCGGGGATTCGGGAGCAGCGGGTTCCTCCGGTTCCTGAACAGAGATTTGCCAATCCTCTCGGGGAAGAGGTTCATCCACGGATCTCTGTCTTACACATCCGAGTCCCGAAAAAGCGAGCCCTGAAGTCCAGAGAATCAGGAAAAACAGTGGCAAAGATAACCCTGTGGCATGCCTTTTCATCTAAAACATCTCAACCAACGGAATTTCGATGAGATTGCCCTGTTTCCCCTTTATGGTCACATGGGTCGGATGGATATTTACGATTTCATACCCGTTTTCCTGCAATATTTCTCCAATTGTGTACTCTGATCCATCGAGTACGGCAAATCGCCTGTTTCCCATCATTAAGTAACCGGTATACTGGGGCAGAACAGCAGGCTTCAGATAATCTTGAGACGGATCTTCTTTATGTATAGGAAAAGGATATGCCCAATCGGCATTGATCTGTTCAATGACAAACTGATATTTTTTGGTTTCTTCGCCCTGAATCAAAGCAGCCGTTGTTTTCTGTACGAATTCGTTCAAATCGGGTTCGCCAAACACCGGTTTGGGCGAGTTGCCCAAACTGAGATACGGCATTGAAAAATAGAAAATGCCGTATATAATTGACAATATACAAAGAGACCCGATCATTTTTTCACGAAGCGACATAGCGGTTATCCTGATCCAAAGGGCTTCAGGGCGCCCCCGAAATCCAAATCCTTACGCTTAGAACTTCATTGGGATAAGAAGGCTGAATCCCCACCTGCTCGATCAATTTTACACAGGAAACTTGAGCCAGTTGAAACATGAAATTATGGAAATTCATAAACTCCCCATGAAGCTCCATATTGAGTGTCAGTTTTTTCCGATCGCCCCCGAGCGAATCGACATTGGAATGAATCCGGGTGTCCTTAAACGGATGCTCCTGAGTGAGCGATCGAATCTCGGCCACCACCTGAAATGGATCGCATTCCTCTATCGAAGGGTCTGCAGACTGCTGGATAAATTCGATTTCTTCCAGTCGTTCAAGTTCCCTGCCCAAGGTTTCTGAGAGAGGAAAAAGGAGCTCCTGCTTTTCAATTTTCCAGAGGAGCAATTGAATTTCCGCTTCTTTTTCGGCCGTGACTTTGTATTCCGAATACACAAAAAAAAGAAAAAAAACCGAAATCATGCCGGCCAATATCAGATATACCGCTTTATGTCTATGAAATGAATTCACGTCGGCTGAGAAAAGACCTGAGTATTAAAGGAGGTCCATTGTCAAAGAAAACCTTAGCACCTTTTCATCTTCGATTTCATCCCGGCTTTTTTTTTCCAGGGTCGGGGAGCCGAATATCGGCTTGTTCTTCAATGTGGATATGAACTGAATCAATGTAGTCTCAAATTGCAGCGGTTCCCCGATGACGATTCCCTCGATGGAGACCTGTCCTTGACCGGCTTTCTTTTTCCCTCCGGTATTTTCAAGCGAACCCGGATGGATCTCTGCTTCCAGATTGAGCAGCCGAATCTCGGGAGGGAGTGATACGGATATTTCTTTAATTACCGCGATGCCCAGGTACTTGCGGGCATATTCTTTTACCGCCAGCTTCTTCTTCTGGAGGCTTTCAATCTGCTGTTCAATGAGCGGCGAATCCACAAAACGTCCGTTCCGGGCGATTTTGGATTTAAATTGATGGCGCAAATCGGCTATTCTCTCATTCTTATGTTTGAGAACCGTATCCTGCCACAAGAAAATCCCTACCAGCATGACAGATATCAGAAGCAAAACGCTCATAGCCAGTTTGTGGAGCCGCTCATGGAACCTGTATTTCTCTTTTTGAACATGTGAAAACAAAAAATTCGGTGTAAAAAAATTTTTGGACAGCGCCATTCCCAGAGCGCTTCCGAGGGAGTTCCTGCCTGCGGGGTCTTGCGGTATGTTTCCGGAATCTAATGGGGATATTTTTTTGGCAAAAGGATCCAGGAGTTTAACTTCCTTAGGAAATTCAAATTGTCGTTCAAGAAAAGTGACCACCTGCCGGCATGCGGAAATTTTCCCCGATAAATACAAGGTCCCGACTTCCGGAGCGCCTATTTCCGTGCAGAAATCTTCTATGGTTCTCTCGACACGCCACATAATCCGCTTGAGGGCCGGTATCAACATCTCAAGAACATCCGACTCTTCCAAATCCATCTCCAACTGCTGCACGGTCGCTGAGAAAGAATAAGCGGGGTCGACCAGAGCCGTTAATACCTCCAGTGCCTGATCCTTGGAAACTGCTGCCGATGTTTCTGTGAAAAAGTTCAGATTGGAAACCGCCGGAGTGTTTTCCACCAGGGTTGCGGACCGCCCCTGACCCCTTAGAAGTTTATCTTGAATATAGGCACTCAGACCTTTTTGAAGGTCATCGATCATGTGCTTTACACAGGCGCGGATTTTACGGGATAAAGCCAAAGTCCCATCCGGTAAAAAAAGATCGATACGGGATTCGGTCATTCCGATATGAAGGCAGCAGACGCTTTGCCCATCCGTAGAAAGATAATGATATTTTAGCAGATTTTGAAAAGCAAAGGGTGAGGCTGAGATCCCCTTCAGAGGCAGGTTGATTTTGGAGAAGCAATTCCGGCATTCTCGAACCGCCTGTTTGGATATCGAAAAAGCCACCACAGCCGTTTTATTCACCAGGTGGCGAAAATGGTTTTCCAGCACCTCGAAATCAAAAAAGTGCTCCTCTTTTTCTATCGGTTTCTTTTTATGAAAAGTCCAATAGACGGCATTGGGAATCTGCTTCCTGGGAACGGTTGGAATTTCCAGATAGCGTATATCCATTTCCTTTGGCGGAATCGCCACCCATAATTCAACCTGGCGAGAAAAACCGCTGACTTTTCTCAGGTGTGTCTTTAAAAATGCGGCGAACCGCTTCTTGTCCGCCGACATTTGAGGGTCATACGGAACGGAAAGGCAATCCTCAATACTTTGATTCTGATCGGTATTGCCGATGATTTTTACAAACTGGATGCGATCATATCCGATCTCGATGCCGATCGTGGTTTTTCTAAAATAGGAAAGGATTTTTTGGATAGTCGAAAGATTTTCAGAAACGTAAGATGCTGAAACAGAAGGCGGTGATGGGGAGACGGTCGTATCGGAATCATCTTCTTCGCGAATAATACGAATCAGTTTGTCTGTTGCAGAAATGTCATTTCGCCTGAACAAATTCATTCTCCCCCATTCAGGATGACTTCCGGATCCGCCGGGTCCCCCCTTTCATTCCCGAGCCTATCTGGCCCCTCCCCTTTCAATACACAAATTTTCAATATATCTCAAGCTTTTGGAATCGGCCTATTTTAGGAACAATGCTTTTCACATATTGATCAGGTATAAAAAACCGGTGAAAGGAAGGAGTACCTTTTAAAAAGGGAATTCGGTCGGTCATATTGGTTCAAGGGGTTCGAATCGATCGCAGCCCTTGGGCCAAGGCCTCTATTTTGGGAAAATGGCGCGCCCGGCAGGATTCGAACCTGCGACCTACGGATTCGTAGTCCGGCACTCTATCCAACTGAGCTACGGGCGCTTTTGGTTTTGGCAAACAGAATGCTCTTATAGGCGATTTTTTTTTTCAAGTCAATCCTGGGCTTAAAAAAAATCGCAATCGCCTCGCCATGTCAACTCCGGTTCGAATGATTGATTATCACAGCCGGCCACCTTTTTTTGATTATTCATTTGCAACCGCCCAAGCCCTGTGATTATATTCGTCACCATTGCCATCGGCATTATCATTGTATTTTATGAGGAGAAACCAATGCAAATTCTGATATTGTATTATTCAAAAGGGGGAAACACACGACAATTGGCCGAAGCCATTGCCCGGGGCGTCGAATCGGTAGGCGGGGTTGACGCCCTTCTGAAAAAAACCGAGGAGGTCACCAAAGATGATTTCACAAATTCCGACGGCATTATCGCTGGTTCGCCGGTCTATTTCGGGATTATGGCAGCGGAATTGAAAACGATTTTCGATGATTATGTCGGAATCCGAAAAAAGATGGAGGGAAAGATCGGCGCAGCCTTCGCCACCTCCGGAGACCCGTCGGGAGGCAAGGAAACCACCATGCTGTCCATCATACAATGTCTGTTGATTTATGGAATGGTCATTGTGGGAGACCCCATGTCGGCCACCGGCCATTACGGGGTATCCTGCGTCGGTACGCCGGACAGCGGTATACAAGAAAACGGAGCAAAGCTGGGCCGCAGGGTGGCGGAATTGGCTCTCAAGATCAGAGCATCCTAAAATATCCACAATCAAGGAGGATCGTCGATGGAAGACTGCATTTTCTGCAAAATCATCAAAGGAGAGATCCCGAGCGTCAAAATTTACGAAGATGACACGGTGTTCGCATTTGCGGACATTAATCCCATTTCAGACGGACACACCCTGATCATTCCTAAATCCCATGCCCGGGACATATGGGAGATCCCGGGCAAAGATCTCGCCGCCGTTCACAAAGCCTCCCAAAAAGTGGCCCGGGCCATTCAAGAGGCCCTCAACGCCGAAGGAATCGCCTGTGTTCAGCTCAACGGCCGGGCCGTCAATCAGGTGGTGATGCATTATCATCTCCATCTGGTCCCCCGAGCCAGCGGCGGCCCCGAACTACCCATCACCGGCTGGGAGATCAAACCCGGCGACAAGGAAAAAATACAAACCATCGGCAAAAAGATCGCCGCGGCCCTGTAGCGGCATCGCATCGGCCGATTTCCACAAGCTTCACACATCTTCATATTCAAAGGCCTCGATAAATCGGCAGGAGATTCCGAATTGATGAACCTGGTTTCTTAACGCCAGATAATGCATGTCATTCTGGAGCACCGCCACTTTTTTGTGGTAAAGATCGATAATCGATTCAATTCCGGTAAAACGTTTGTATGACGATCTGGATCTGGGGGTTCTTCCTTCTGGCCGGTGGGCTGTTCGCCGTGAAAATGGCCTACGTACTGAGTACCGCCCTGGTATTGCCGGCCACCCGGGGCGCACTGTATGTGTCTACGACCCGCGCGCGAATCTCAGCCTTACTCGAGGCCATGCAAATGGAAGGCGGCCAATGTTTCCTGGATCTGGGCTGCGGCGACGGCCGGGTGCTTCGGGCGGTTCGAAAGCGGGTTCCGGTGAGAGCCGTCGGATATGAACTCAACCCCATGGCCTGGCTGCAGGCCCGGCTTCAATGTCTGGGGGACCCACACATTGAAATCCGCCGCAGCGATTTCTGGAAGGCGGATCTTTCAGAAGCGGATGTGGTTTTCTGTTACCTCTTTCCCGATGTCATGAAATCATTGGCGGAAAAACTTCGGGCGGAGCTTCGGCCCGGCACCGTAGTGGCCTCCTGCAATTTTCCGCTTCCCGGATTATCCCCTGAGTCCATTCTCCGCCCGGCCGGCGCGCTTCATCATGATCCCATCTATATCTATCGCATGCCGGCCGCCAACTCACCCGAAGTGCGGAATTAGCATGGCCCCCGCCGTCCACGATTGGAATCTTACCCCCACAGAGGCGGTGTCGCTTCAAAGAGAACTGGCCGCCAGGGTCCGTATCGAAAACCATCTGACGTCTGTTGAGACGGTGGCCGGAGTGGATGTCGGAATCAAAAAAGATACGGCCATAGCCGCCGTGGTGGTGCTCGCCTTTCCCGATTTGAAAGTGCTCGAATACGCCATCGCTACCGGACCGGTCCCGATGCCGTACATCCCCGGGCTTCTCTCTTTTCGTGAAGGACCGGTGATTCTGGAGGCGGTGGACCGCCTGTCGGTTTCTCCCGATCTGCTGATCTTCGACGGCCAGGGGATCGCCCATCCGCGTCGGCTGGGCATCGCCAGTCACATGGGAGTGCTGTTGGATGTGCCGACGATCGGATGCGCCAAATCGAAGCTTTGCGGCGAGTACTCGGAACCCGGGGAGGAGAAGGGCGACAGTTCACCCTTGCGCCACAACGAAGAAGTGATCGGAACCGTCTTAAGAACCCGCAACCGAATCAAGCCGGTCTTCGTATCCCCGGGCCATAAGATCGATTTCGATAAGGCGGTCCGGTACGTCTTGGCCTGCTGCACCAAATACCGCCTGCCGGAGACCACCCGATGGGCACATAATGTGGCCGCCGGGAAAATACCGTCCATCGAAAAAACAGGAATCTCTTGATCCTCGGCATTTAATAAGGGGCCGTTAAAAGCGCCGCCAATCCAATGCTTCAAATCGGATCTTTATTTCTCCCCGGTCGTCGATGAACCGCTCCGGGCTATTTTCAGCGAAAGCGATGAGATCCACCGGCGCCGACCGCCGTATTTTCCGAACCGCTTTTTCGATGATTCCGGCAAAGGATTCCAGCCGAAGATTCCATTTGGCCACCGCGAAATGGGTTCGGGGATATCGCCGGAGCAGATTCCGAATTTTCTCCGCCCCCACAAACCCGGATTCCCCCCAGAAGACCGGATCTCCCTGAAAATCGGTCTGGACCAGATCCGGTTTGTACCGGTCTCCGATAGGAACCTCCACAGACAGCTTCGGATACTCCGGCAGGTACAATGCCCAGAGAAAAGCCTTCATCAGCACGTGGGACGCCTTTTCATTGACCTTTTTGATGAAGACCACTTGCCGGCCGTTGGCACGGAAGGTCCATTTGCCGCGCAGCATCAGTTGCGTGTCCATTCTGTAAATATAGCCTGGACGCTTCGGTTTTCAAGTCTCCAGGTCGGGCGCATTCGGATTATGCCCTTGCGGGAATTCCGGGTTTTATTTACAATATCGAATTAAATGGAAATTGAATCCGATGATAGGAGACCCATGAAACAGATCAGCGCCTGCACTATGGACTGCCCGGACGCCTGCTCATTGGTGGTCACCCAAGCCGACGGAGAAGAGGTCGTCCTTCGGGGCAACCCGGCCCACCCATTCACCGCCGGATTTACCTGCAAAAAGATTAAACACCATATCCGACGGTTGCGAAATCCCAACCGCATTCTGCAGCCCATTCGCAAAGACGGCACCGGATGGCGGGTCATCTCATGGAATGAGGCCCTGGATCTCTGCGCCGAAAAGATTCAGGAATGCCGATCCGAACCCGAATCGATGCTGCACATTCCCGGCGACGGCGCCAAAGGGGTGCTCAAGGAAGGGGTCAAACTCTTTTTCGGTCTGTTGGGCGCCTCCCGGACCCGCGGCTCCCTCTGTGACGCGGCCGGCTATATGGCCTATATCCATGACTTCGGCTCCCGAAAGCAGAACACCGCCCGGGATCTACTCAATGCCGCCGTGATCATCAACTGGGGCAAAGATCTTTCCCGAAGCTCTGTTCATGTGGCCTCCCTGGTACGAAAGGCCCGGAAAAGCGGCAACCGTGTGATCTCCATCTCTCCCGGGGGAGACGGCAACGCCGACTATTCGGATCATCTCATCCAGATTCGTCCCGGCACCGACCGGTTCCTGGCCGCCGCCGTGATCCGGCGGTTTATCGAGGCGGATCTCATCCCTTCCGATATCCTTTCCCGGACCCGCCATTGGGATTCGTTTCGAAAGGCGATTCTGGATGGGTCCGAAGATCGCCTGGCTCGAACCTGCGAGGTATCGAAGGAGGATATCCAGTTCCTCTTCCAGGCATACCGATCCGAATCCCCCGCCGCCGCCATTGTCGGGGGCGGGCTTCAGCGGTATCGATTCGGGGGGGAAAACGTCCGCTACATCAACGCCCTGAGCCTGATATCCGGAAACATGGGGCGCCCCGGCGGCGGGAGCTATTTCCACCTGCACTCTTTGGGCAATTTCAATCTCGGCTGGGCCACCCCCCCCGACGCCAAGCACCGGCGTTTTCTGTTGAAGCCGATCATCGGCCGGGAAATCCTGAGTGCGGACAACCCCAAGATTCGGATGCTCTGGGTCAACGGCGGCAACATCGTCAACCAGGCCGCGGATTCCAAAACCATCGCCCGCGCCTTTGAAAAGGTGCCGTTCAAGGTGGTGGTGGATGCGTTCATGACCGATACCGCCGTACAGGCGGACCTCATTCTGCCGTCTACCCTCATGCTGGAACAGGAGGATATCATCGCCTCCTTTCTCCACGATTATATCCAATATGTGCCGGCCGCACTTTCCCCTCCGGGGGAAGCCCGGGATGATTACGGCATCGTCCGGGAATTGGGCAAACGCCTGGACCCTCCAGTTCTTTTGCCGGACCGGGAGAACTGCTTCCGGGCCTCCCTCAAAACCGATCTTCTCGACACGAGCCTGGAAGAACTTCGCTCCCAAGGCTCGATAAAAGCGGAAAAACCGGATGTCGCCTATGCCGATCTCCGGTTCGACCATCCCGACGGACTGGCCCGGTTTCCCACCGGCCTTCATGAAGAACCCGACCCGCCGGAAGGCTATCCCATGCGGCTGCTGACCCTGGTCCGCCGAGACGCCATCCACTCTCAAATGCTCCCGGAGGACCAGGAACACCCGCCGGTGGTGCGGGTATCGCCGGACAATCCGGTACTCCGCCTGCTAAATCCGGCCCAAACGGCCTGTCTGGTGTCGCCCATCGGTCGTATGCAGGTGACGTTGGAGGCGCTGCCGCGATTCTATCCCGGCGCCGTGCTCTACCGCCGCGGAGACTGGATGAAGCTGGGCGGCGGCGCCAATCAGCTGATCGAGGCCGGTTTGACCGATCTGGGAAACGGGGCGGCCTTTTATGATCAGTATGTCCGTTTGGAAAATTCGGAAAGCCCGCCGGAGCCCGCAAAGTCGGACCCTGCACAATAGGAGCCGTTTATACCATGCCCGCTATCGACGCGATTCCCGACCCGTTTCGAACCTACTGCCGACAGTGGTCTCAGGATATTCAAAACCTAACCTCCCCGAACCCCCAGATCGAGTATTTTCAGGAAGTCCTTCCCGACCTGCTGCTGGACCAGCCGGCCTGGTCATCGATTTTGGGCGATATCGTCAACGGAAAGCCGTATCCGAATATTCGGGGCACAGCGATTTTTGAAAACGAGGTACTCCTGTACATGGACGAGGCGCGCCGGTTTTCCATCCGGATCTATCTTTTCGATCCGGGGGAATACACGATGATCCACGACCACAGCGCCTGGGGGGTCTCAGGAACACCGGCCGGGCGCTTAGGGGTGATCAAATACCGTTTGGACGAGGAAGATGCCGAAGAAGGAAGGGCCAGGGTGTCCGAAACCAACCGCATCGATCTGAAGCCCGGACAAGTGGATGTCACCCTGCCCCTGGACCGGGGCATTCACCGTACCGGCAACCCCCTCTCAGAGGGGACCATCCTCATGGTGAGCGTCTACGGCAAACCGATGCGGCGGCTGTATATCCGGCGATTCGATCCGGATACCCATCAGGTGACCCGAGTCTATCCTCCGAAACTGAGAAAAAAGCGAGCGGCCAAGAAAGCCCTGGCCTTGCTGTAGGAATCGCTTATTCCATCAAACGCTTATACCAGACATGCATGCTCTCGATTCCCCCGGCGATATGGGTATTGTTGATCAAGGTGCCGGCCAAAGTATAGCCGCCTCTTGAAAAAACCAGGTTCATTCCCGGCGACACCGCCCGGGCGATGGTATAGGCGGTTCGCATCCCTTCGGCCGCCATATCGGATTCCATTTCTGTCAGCAGATATCCGGCCAATCCTCGAGTTCGGTGATCGGGCAAGGTAGCGAAATCGGTCATCTCCACATTCAGGTTTTCTTCATCCATTTCAGCAGACGACAGGGCCACGATACGGCCGGCGGATCGGACACCGTAAAACCGAACATGGGTCGCCATGATCCTCTTCACATACCCGGGATCTGTAATGGGAAAAGGATAGCTTCGAAAGACGCGTTGATACACCCGGCTTATTTCAGCCGAATCCGCGGGGGTGCAGCATGCAATGGGAATATCCTGATTGGACCTCAGTCCGCCCCCCGCATCATTTCCAATCATCTTCAATACTTTCCGAAACCGCCCCGTTTGGGGCATCCGCCGCCGGTCCGGGTCCAGAAACTTCCCCATGAAGCCCCCATTCCCTTTTCCCCGTACCAGTCCTGGAATGACCGCCTCTCGAATATACCCCGACTCCTCGAATCGAGAAAACATCTCTTCGGGGAGCTTGGCCAATATTTTGGCATACCCCCTTTTCCGGGCCAACTGATCCATACGAAAGAGAAGCCCGGGCATATCCGCACAATTCAATTTGAGCAAATAAATTCGATTGTTCGAGGGACCGTGCTGAATGGTCGAGCGGCCCAGTTTTTCGAGGGTATCAAACTCCAAAATGCAAATCCTTCGGCCAAAAAAAATGGAATGCCGGCGACCGGATTCAGGCGCTTTTTTTTCGGTCGATCCGGCCCGCCGTGAAGAACCTTGACTTTCCGAATCATATATATTACGAATATTATTGTTTTATTCAACAGCCCGTTTAAAGCTCTTTCATATTCATAGACCGATGCGCTTTGTCAACCCGGCGCATAATTCTAACATTTCAGCCTTCCCAACGATACTTCATGCAAGAAAAACCCTGGAAACCATGGGCCTTGCTGTCTCCGTCACTGAGTGCGGTATTCCTTCTGCTGGTGGTTCCGGTCTGCTTTATCGTAGTCTACAGCTTCTGGCTGCGTGCACCGAGCGGGGCGGATATACCGGCCTTTCAGTTCGGAAACTATGCAAAGTTCTTCGAGGATTTCTTTTATCCGTCCATTCTGATCCGGACCATTCGGGTCGCCCTGGAAACGGTGATCCTGTGCCTGGTCATGGGCTATATCCCCGCCTATTTTTTTTATCGAAGCGAATCCCGGCACAAATCGATTCTGCTGCTGCTGATCATGCTACCCTTCTGGATCAGCTTTATCATTCGAACCCTCAGCTGGATCAATATTCTCGGGGACTCCGGCCTGATCAATTACCTGCTCATCGAAATGGGCATCCTGAATGAGCCTTTGAGCATGCTCTACAATGAAGGGGCGGTCCTGATGGGCCTGCTTCAATATCTGCTGCCCTTCATGATCCTGAATGTCTACGTCAGCCTCGACGGTATCGATAAAAGCCTGCTGGAGGCGGCCCGCAGCCTGGGATGCACCGAATGGCAGGCATTCAAAGAGGTGGTGCTTCCTTTGAGTATGCCCGGGGTAAGCGCCGGGTGTCTGCTGGTTTTCGTGCTCACGGCCGGGACCTATCTGCCGCCCATGATTTTGGGGGGGCCGGGCAACGACATGATCGCCAATCTCATCTTTAAACGCATCATCGGCACCCTCGACTGGCCCTTCGGTTCGGCTATCAGCGTCATTCTTTTAGGGCTCTTGGGAATCATCGTCTTCACCTATAACCGTTATCTCGGGATTAACCAGATCTTCAAAACCCTGCAATAAGAATAGAAGGTATGAAACGGATATCCGGCTGGTCACTGATTCGACTCTACACCATTCTGGTCTATATTTTCATGTTCGCGCCCATTGTTGCGGTGATCATTCTCTCCTTCAATCCGCAGCAGTTCGGGTCCTTCCCCATGAAAGGGTTCAGTTTTGAATGGTATGTCAAACTGGCCGGCAATCAGACCATCCTCAGGGCCTTCAAAAACTCCATGGTGCTGGGGTCGCTGACCGCCATCTTAACCACCGCCATCGGCATTCCGGCGGCCATGGCCTTCGTGCGGTATGAATTCCCCGGAAAAAACAGTCTCAACACCCTGCTGTTGGCCCCCATCATGATCCCCGAGGTGGTGCTGGGCGTGGCCCTGCTTCTCTTCATTCGATGGCTGCAGCAGCCCAAAAGTTTTCTGCTCCTGCTCATCGGCCATGTGGTCATCACCCTGCCCTATGTGCTCCTGGTGGTGCAGGCCCGATTGGTGGGGATTAAACGGGAGTATGAAGAAGCGGCCATGTCCCTGGGGGCGAATCCGTTCCAGACTTTCCGGGAGATCACCCTTCCCCTGCTCATGCCGGCCATCCTGGCGGGCATGCTGTTTTCATTTACCATCTCCTTTGACGACGTGACCGCCACCCTCTTCTGGGCCACCGCCGCCAATCAGACGGTGCCGGTCAAGATTTTCGGCATGCTTCGCAATTCCATCAGCCCCGAGATCAACGCCCTGGGAACGGTGATGATTATTCTGACCATCTCCATTCCCCTGCTGGCCGGGTATCTTTCCCGAAGATTCAGCAAAGAGACCTGATTGTACCTTGGACCCAAACCGATGAACTGAAGAAGGGAGAAAAGTATGGCAAACACATTGGCAAAACAGGTAGACACCCTCATCGACCGGTACCTCCGAAAAGAGATCAGCCGCCGGGAATTCGTCAAATACGCAGGCATCGCCGGAATTTCGGCCGGGCTCATGGGAGGGCCCTTCGGGGCGATGGCCCGAAAGGCCTGGGCCGCGGACAAATCGATCCGCTTCGACAGCTGGGGAGGCTCCACTTCCGAAGCCCTTCGCAAGCACGCCTTTGAACCCTTCACCAAAGAGACCGGCATCGAGGTGGTGGACGCCGCCTTCACCGGCATGGATGCCTATCTGACCCAGGTCAAGGCCTCCTACCCGCCGGGCGGGGAATACAACCTGGCCCACCTGAGCGCCGTATTCGATTATGCCCGGTATGTGGACCTCGGGTTCGGGGTGGTTCTGGACGAGAGCAAAATTCCGAACCTGAAAAACGTCATGGTCGCCATGATCAAACCGCTTCGGGAAATCAGCGACGGCGCCCTCTCGGCGGTCCCCTATGATCTGGGCCAGACCGGGATCGCCTACAACACCAAGCACATCTCAAAAGAAAAGGCTGAAAAGCTGGGCGCCGCCCTGCTCTATGACAAAGACCTCAAAGGCAAATTGGGCAGCTGGGGGGATGATTTCCGCACCAATATCTGGTACGCCGCCCTGTATACCGATCAGAACCCCAATGACATCCAGGACATGGACAAGATCTGGGACGCCCTTCGGGAACAGCGGGAGCTGATGAAAAAATACTGGGCCTCCGGGTCCGAGCTGATGAGCCTTCTGGCCAACGAAGAGATCTATGCCACGGTGGCCTGGTCCGGCCGGGTCGCGGCCCTTCAGAAAGAGGGACATCCCATCGGCTACCTGGCCCCCGACAACACCTATTCCTGGATGGAATACATCTTCGTGCTGAAGGGAACCGACCTGGAGGTGGCCCAGAAACTCCTCAATTTCATGCTGGAGCCGGACGCGGCGATTGCGGTGGCCAAGGCTCAGAACTATCCGCCCAGCCTCGACCCGACGAAGGTGAAGATGCCCGAAGAGATTCAGAAACTTCCGGCGTTCGACCCCACCGGCGAGCTGAAGGGGTATCTCTTCGCCGAACCCGCCTACTGGAACAGCCACCAGGTGGAATGGGCTGAAAAATGGGATCGCATCAAGGCCGGAGCATAGTATCGTGACCCAGGAACGCAACCCCCGGTTGGTCCGGTTCAGGGGCATCGTCAAGCGGTTCGGAACGGTGACGGCGGTCGAAAAGATGGACCTCGATATCGCCGAAGGGACCCTGGTGACCCTGCTAGGACCTTCCGGGTGCGGCAAAACCACCCTGCTGCGGATGATCGCAGGGCTCGAAGAGCCCACCGAAGGGGATATCTACATCAAGGGCGAACGGATCAACGAGGTCCCCATTCACAAACGGAACCTGGGGATGATCTTTCAAAACTATGCCCTGTTTCCCCACAAGACCATCTTCGACAACGTGGCCTTCGGACTCAAGTACCGGAATGTGAACAAGACCGAGATTGAGAAAAAAGTCACCCGGGCATTGGAGATGGTCCGCCTGCCGGGGGTGGAAAAACGGATGCCCGCCCAACTTTCGGGCGGGCAGCAGCAGCGGATCGCCCTGGCCCGGGCCATCGTCATCGAGCCGGACGTCTTGCTCATGGACGAACCGCTCTCGGCCCTGGACGAAAACCTTCGGGAAGAGATGCGCCGGGAGGTGGACAACCTTCAGCAGATGCTGGGGGTGACCACCATCTTCGTCACCCATGACCAGCGGGAAGCCCTTTCCATGTCCGACAAGATCGTGGTGATGAAAGACGGCAAAAAGCTTCAGGAAGGCACTCCGGACGAGGTCTACAACCAACCGAACAACCATTTTGTCGCCGATTTTCTGGGCCACTCCAACTTTGCCGAAGCTGAGGTAATCGGCAAAAAAGACCGGTATGTCAAGATCCGCCTCAAGGACGGCAACATCTTCCGGGTGGAAGACACCGGCCGTTTTTCGGACGGAGAACCGGTGGAACTGGTGGTCCGGGCCCAGAAATTCGACGCCTTTCTTCAGGACGAATTCACCCCCGACCCGGAGATGAACTATTTTGAAGGAAAGATCCGGGACCGAAGCTACATGGGCGGGGAAGTCAGCTATTTTGTAGAGCTTCCGGACGGCGCCGAGGTCCATATCATCAGCATGATGCGCACCCGGATTTACGAAATCGGTGATCCGGTTTCGGTTCAGGTGGCGCCCCGGCATTGTCACCTGCTTCCCAAAGAGGATTGAGGCCGGAAGAAGCCTGAGGCCGGTCGGAAGACAAGACGATGGATATTTCCCGCATTCGTGAGGGCTTCAAGGCCCACTACACCGCCCGGATCGTCACGGTTGATTCCCATACCGCCGGGGAAGGCACCCGCCTGATCGTGGGCGGTATCGATCCAATCCCCGGCGATACGATGAAGGACAAGCTGTTTTACTATCAGGCCCATCTGGACCATATCCGACTGCTCCTGACCCGGGAGCCCCGAAGCGGCGAAGGACTTCTGGCGGCCCACCTGACTGAGCCGACCTCTCCGGGCGGCGACTTCGGATTGATTTACATGGATGCCCGGCGCTATCCCTACCTTTGCGGCCACGCCACCATCGGCGCGGTGACCACCCTCATCGAAACCGGGGTGATTTCAGCCGAAGCACCGGAAATGACGCTGAAGGTCGACACCCCCTCGGGCCCCATGTCGGCCCGAGCTCTGATCGTGGGCGGCCGGGTCGAATCGGTAGCCATCCGAATGGTCCCCTCTTTCGTGCTGCGGACCGCTCAGCCGCTGGAGGTTCCCGGGTTCGGCCGCTTCGACATCGACCTGGTGTATGCCGGGGGTTTTTTCGCCATGGTCTCCCTGGATCAGGTCGCGCGAATCGGATTGGATACCCGCCCTCAGCGCAATCCCCGGCTGATCGAATTGGGGATGGCGGTAATCGAGGCGGCTAACGAACAGCTGTCGGTGGCCCATCCCACCCGGCCCGAAGTGATCACCGTAGATGTGACCGAGTTCTATGATCCCGCAGGCCATGAACAAGGCCGGGGCAAGAGCATCGTCATTTACGGAGAATCCCACATGGACCGGTCCCCCTGCGGGACCGGCACCACCGCCAAAATGACACTGCTGCACCATCGCGGGCTGTTGGCCGTAAAACAATCTTACCTGAATGAAGGTCCCCTGGGCACCCGGTTCGAGGGCCGCATTCTGGAAGAAACCACCGTGGGCGATCATCCGGCGGTAGCCGCGGAAATCAGCGGCAGCGCCCAGATCACCGGCTATCATGAATTCGTCCTGGACCGGCAGGACCCCTTTCCCGAAGGATTCATTTTATGAACATCGTGGCCGATCTGATTCTTTATAACGGCGGCATCCGCACCCAGAACCCCGCCGATCCCAAAGCCAAGGCGGTGGCCGTATCCGAGGGGCGGATTCTGGCATTGGGAGATAATCGCAAAATCAAGGCCTTGGCCGGGGCCGGCACCGAGTTGGTGGATCTCAAGGGGCGATTATGCCTGCCGGGGTTTATCGATTCACACTTCCACTATTATGACTGGGCATTGGGGCGGCGGAATCTGGAACTGGCCGGCATGAAAGATTTCGGCGAATTCATCGATGCGGTCGCCGAAACCGCCCGAAAACTTCCCCCGGGCGACTGGATTCTGGGTCAGGGATGGAACGAGGCCGACTGGCCGGAAAACCGGCTCCCCACCCGCCACGATCTCGACCCGGTCTCGCCGGACCACCCGGTGATGCTCTGGCGGTGCGACCTGCACCTGGCGGTGGTCAACTCCAAGGCTCTAAAGCTGGCCGGCATCGACGACAACACCCCCGATCCCCGGGACGGAATCATCGTCCGGGATGAATCGGGCAAGGCCACCGGGGTGCTTCGGGAAATGGCCCCCAACCTGGTCAAGCCGGTCATTCCGGCCCTCACCCCCGAGGCCATACTCTCGGCCATGCGCGACGGCATGCCCGCCCTGCACGCATTGGGTCTGACCGGGGTACACGACGTCCGGATTCCCGGCGGGGTGGAGTGGAACGACGCCTTCACCGCCTGGCAGCGGCTTCGGGCGGCGGATGAACTGAACCTTCGGTGCTGGGTGGGAATCCCGTCGGAGCGGCTGGATGAGGCGATCGGACTGGGCATCCGGAGCGGATTCGGCGACGATCGCCTCCGCATCGGACAGGTCAAATTTTTTGGAGACGGCGGCATGGGGGCCCGCACCGGCTGGCTTCTCGAACCTTATCTGGACGGCGGGACCGGAATGTGCACCTACCCGATCGAAGAATTGGAGGCCGCCATTCGCCGGGCCGATCAGGCCGGACTGGCGGTCATGGTCCACGCCATCGGCGACCGGACCAACCGGGAGCTGGTCCGTATTTTTGAACGAATTGAACAGTCAAGGACGGAAGCGGGCGAATCAGCCCCCGCCCCGCCGGCCCTGCCCCATCGCATCGAACACGCCCAGATGATTCGGCCCGAAGACATCACCCGAATGTCGAAGCTGAAAGTGGCGGTCTCGGTCCAGCCCCACAACATGATCCTCGACATCAACATGATCGACCAGTGCGTGGCCGACCGGGGGCGGTTCACCTACCCCTATCGCCAACTCATCGACGCCCGAGTGCCGGTGATGTTCAGCTCCGACTGCCCGGTCTGCAGCCCGAACCCGCTGGTGGGCATCCACGCCGCCGTCACCCGGCAACGGGCCGACGGCACCCCCGAAGGCGGCTGGTATCCCGAACACCGCGTCACCGTCGAAGAAGCCGTCCGCGGCTACACCGTCATCCCCGCCGCCGCCTACCGCATGGACCACGAACTCGGCACCATCACCCCCGGCAAACGGGCGGATATGATCGTTTTGGATCGGAATATTTTCGATATCGAGCCGATGGAGATTATCGATGCGAAGGTGGATGTGACGGTGTTTGATGGGGAGGTGGTGTATCGGAGAAACTGAATTTGAGGAAAGTTTCAGTAAATTATTCAGAAGCCAGATTAAGGACCTTTCGATACATGGGGTCGCTGATCCAGAATTGGTGCCTATTCCTTAACTCATCCATTATTGGCTTTATTTTGGTTATGAATCCTTTCCGTTTGGATTGCAGAAGAATTCCTAAAGTGCCTGTCACAGATATCTTGTAAAACTCAGCAACATTCCGCGCATCTTTGTCGTCCAGCAAGCATAAATCGACATTTCTTTCGAGGCAAAGGCATATTGTCTCCGATTCTCCAAGGTGCAAGGAACGAGTCAACTCAGAAACAAGGGAAGTATTTTCAATTTGAACAACTTCTACAAAATTACGGCTGAGTGCTTCTCTCCAAACATCACTCATAGAGAAATAATCATCTATCTCCTGTTTTACCGCACGAGGGATGAAAATGGTCGAAAAGAGATTGCTTAAAATTTCGAAGCGTTCGAGTTGAATAAAGTTGCTGATAGGGGTTGTGTTGCTGACGATCATGATATTTTATTAATAGCGATAAGCTCAGATTCCAAGTCCTCAGGCTCGCTGTGGATTGGGATTTCATTTTCAGCTAAAAACCATTCGAACTGAAGGCGTTTCATTTTCAGCAAACTTGCCCCTTGCCCAGAGGTAATTATTCCCTGCTGTAAAAGGCGAATCACCAATTCCTGCATGAGAAGTTTCTTGGCCTTATTTGGGGGAACTTTTATCTGATTGGCAATTTCTTCTGGTATTTCGAGTTTAATGGTTTCCATATTCTTACCCCGTTCTTTGCAAATTCATTGGTCTTTCCCTTCTTTTATTATTCCGCTAATCAAAATTTAGCAACCTGTTTTTCTGACATATCCTTAAGCTAATGTTGAACTTAGGTAGTTTCAATCCAATTTAGCTAAAATGGCCAAAACAGAATGAAAGCCCAAAGGATTTAGCCGGACCACCGACCACCGCGTTTTGCTAATCGGGCGGTCCGGCGTTGGATTTTTAGAATTGATCAGGGCTCTATCATATAAATGGCATCTACATCGCTGGTATTATGGGTTTTATCATTTGCTCCAGCCCCTTGTTGACCGGTATATTCGGTGACTGACTGCCCGTTCAATCCAGCCACTTCCCGCAGAATATAAATCGCATTCTCAATGCCTATTTGGCTATTCCGGTCAACATCTGAGTTTAAATCGATCTCAGTGCCGCCGATATCAATTCCAGCTAAAATTTTCAGCACGAGAATCACATCAATCAAATCCACAGCAGAATCTCTGTTTATGTTGCCAAGGAAAAGGCTGGTTCTGGCAGATACTTCGGTGCTGGGGGGACTGGTGAGGTCATTCGGTTGATACTCCAACGGATTATCTGTAGTACCATGAGCTGGCGTATAAGTCTCTACAACGAAATAATAGTTGGTATCGGGAAAAAGATCGGTTACAGTGTATCCCGAAGCGGATTTATCGGTTGTGATTCCTGCCGCCGTGTAGGGACCGCCGGATGTAGTGGCATAATAAATCCGGTAATAACCGCCATTAGCGGTGTAGGGGATGGGCGTCCAGGTTAGTTTGATGCTGTTGCCGGTGATGTCGGTTGTGTTGAGGTTTTCGGGAGGGACGGTCTGGGTGTCGGCCCAGTCGGGGTCTTTGGTATCGAGAAAGTTGATGACGTTAAGATCTTTGGTGGTCAGCATGTTGTAGCCAATGTCAGGTGGTATCCAGGAGGAGGAATCAAGGGCGATCAGGTTGGCAATAGAGGCAGGGATTTCCCCGCTCAACTGGTTCGAGTGCAAATCAAGAATTATAAGGTTTGTCAGATTGCTCACTTCCGGCGGAATTCCCCCTGTCAACTGATTCGAATGCAAAACAAGGATTTGCAGGTTTGTCAGATTGAGCACTTCCGGCGGAATGCTCCCCATCAACTGGTTCGAGTGTAAACTATAGCGTATTTCATATGATCTGATATCCAAAAAACCTTTATAACCGCCAAAAAGCAGGTGCAGTGGAGAAAAAATAGAAAAAATTGTACCCGTTCACGGCCCAATTTCTACTATAGCCAGTTGAGAAGACAAAAAAGC